>PCWZ01000048.1 GCA_002796305.1 Deltaproteobacteria bacterium CG11_big_fil_rev_8_21_14_0_20_49_13 | reverse complement strand
CGTATTTTATAGGTAACCCCGACTGGGTGATTCAAAAATACCGGGAGCTAAGAACGGCTTTGTCAGTTCCTCAAGATAGCGGGAATATCTCGCCGCCTGTCTAATAGGCGCTCTTCTAAAAATGTGGTTATGTAGAAGATCGCATATCTGTGGACGGGTGTGTCCACAGCTGTCTTTTTCCCTGAACCTTGGCGTACTGTAACCGACAAACGACCAAAAAAGGGCGGGTGGAAAAGAGTTGTCGACACAGAAACCGCGCCATCTCCACAAACTTATCCAAAACCGTGCAATTTTTCCAAATGACTCCGTCTTGCGGGTGAGCGTCTTGTGGGTGTGTCTTCGGATTCTAGGTGCTGCATCTTGTGGGTTCAAATGACTCCGTCTTGCGGATTCGGGTTCCAAATGACTCCGTCTTGCGGATTCGGGTTCATTTTGTGGGTTTCGATATATGCAGGCGTCTTAAGTAGATCCCGACCAGCATCGATAATATAGAAATGTGCGCAAAGAGGCTGGGCTTTGCACCCTTCCACACTACCAGTGAGCAATCGCCCCCGGTCGTATCGAATTCGTTGTTCTTAAATACAAGCTGTCCGCCTCGCGGCGCATCGCTCTCGGAAGAAGTGGCTGGGTTTGCCGAGGCGCTCGATGAACCGCCGGCGCCTGCACCAGACGCCGCCGACTGATCGCAACTTTTTACTTCCTGCTGATAGGCGTCCGGTATGCCGTCACCATTCTTATCCTTTCCCCACTCTTCTTTGTCGGGGCATGAGTCCCCATCGGAATCGGCATCGCGGGCGTTCGCTATCCCATCGCAGTCAAGGTCAAAAGTATCGGGTGGCGGGGAACATTTTTTCCCGTTCTTAAGGATAGAGATGTCGAAATCGGGAAATCCGTCGCGGTCGGCATCAAGCTTCATCTCTACATAGTCGTTTATATCGTCCCCGTCAGTATCCGGGGCTGAAGGATCCGTTTCATTAATATCCAGCCAGCCGTTATGGTTGGTGTCTTCGTCACCATCGCTAATGCCGTCCCCGTCCGAATCGGATTTGATGGGAGAAAGCACGCCGATAGCGGCAAAATTGCTCCCAGCTATCTGGAGGCCGGAACATTCAGGGATTTCGCTGTTTGGATTCACAACGCCCGCTTCTATCCCGTCAGGAAGCCCGTCCCTGTCAGTGTCGCACGAATTGGGAAGGCTACCGTATCTCATTATCTCTATATCGTCGGTTATTCCATCTCCGTCGGTATCTTTTAAAAGAGGGTCCGTTTCGAACTCTTCAAGCGTTCCGTTTTTGTTTTGATCGCCTTCCTGACCGTCAAGTATGGTGTCGCCGTCCGTATCGGGCTTGTTGGGATTGGTCTCCTTCTCCCCTACGTTGCCGTCAAAATTCCAGTCCTCCTCGCCGTCCTTTACTCCATCGCCGTCGGTGTCGGAATTGGTCGGGTCGGTTATGGTCACCGTGTCGGAATCGTAAGGAGAGGCGATGATAATACTCTGATCTTTAAGAATGGCCCTGCAGGCGGGAGAAAGCTTTTCAAAATAGGATTCGTCACTATCATTATCTGACGCAACGGAGGCCATTAGCTTCATTGCGCTGACTGCGTCTTGTGGTTTGAGTGTTTGACTCCGTCTTGTGATTGCGTCTTGTGGTTTGTGACTCCGTCTTGTGATTGTATGGACTCCGTCTTGTGATTGTATGTCTTGTGATTGTGTGACTCCGTCTTGTGATTGCGTCTTGTGGTTTGATTGTTTGACTCCGTCTTGTGATGGTACGGTGTCCGCAATGACAGTGTAGCCGAGTTCCAAGCCGTCCGGCAGACAGTCGTTGTCCGAATCGGCATTTGTGGGGCTCAGCTTGGAAAGGTCCGAGAACTTGTAGCCCTTATCCAAAAGTTCCTTTATCTTTCCTATGTGGAGCCTCTCTTCGCCGTCTGAGAGGCCGTCACCGTCGGTGTCGGGATCTCTTGGATCGGTCTCGCCGAAATCTACCAGCCCATTATGATTATAATCTTCCTGATCGTTGGGAATGCCGTCGCCATCCATGTCGGACTGGTTCAAAGAATCAAGGGCCGATGAAAATGAAGACGTTGCGCCCAGCTCCCTATCTATCGCCGTGGCGGTAAAGACCGGCTTCAATATCTCCTTGCCGTCCGCAATTACGGGTTTGGGGAGAGAAAATACGAATTGACCTGTTTTGGGGTCTATCTTATCGGTCTGGGCAAGATAAGGGCCGTTCTGCAGAAAAAGCTCTATCTTAAGCTCCTTAACGTTCAGAGAATCGATCCTTAGATTACCCGTAATGATCCACTGGCCGTTAGATTCAACGCTCACAAGGTCTTCAGGCGGATATATCGTTACCGTCTCATTTTCGATAGGAAGCCCGCCGTTATCGTTGAATACGGTGCGGCTTATAATAGCAGGCGTCTCAAGGTAGATACCGCCGCTCCCGTTATTCTTGATGAGCAAATCGATGACGGCGTTTTCTCCTCCGGAGATATTAATGCCGTACCTTACGGAACCCTCAACGGTCGATTTTGTGACCTTATTACCGGAACCTTTCAATTCTAAACCGTTACTTGAACTTTGGGTTATAGTATCTGAGTCGAATCTATTGAAATCGCCTGACACTTCAACCTTTGCTTTAAAGAACGAGGAGTTGATAACGGCGTTGTCATTGGATGTGACCTTAAGGTCGGTCCTAAAATTCATACGATCGATGATAACGGGACCGCCCTTACCTTCGATACAGACGCCTTTCATTGCCGAAAATGTAACGCTCTCTTTCGGCCCTGCTACAATAATGAGCGGGTCGTTATTAAAACCCGAAAGGCAGGGAAACGACGAAGCGATCTCGAACGAGCCGTCTATCTTTATCACATGGAACTTTATGCTTGTGCCGCGGTATTCTTCGTACGCGTTACGGTACGCGGCGGAATCGGTCTCGCAATCGCCGCTCCTGGCGATGGACCCGACCTTTTTGATGAACTCGTCCTGAGACCTTACCTTGCACTCCTGCGCAAACACAAGACTTGTCGTTAGGGACACCCATAAAGACGCCATTATAAATACCAGTTTCTTCATTCTATCCTCTTGTTCATTACTATGTTCGGCAGATATCTAAAATAGTTGCTAATTATTTTAGTTAATAATAACATGTGGTTAAGGCTGTGCAAGGCTTTTTTTAGCAACATTTCCCGTTTTTTGCCGATAATAATGATGAAGGGGGCCATACCTCTCATTTGAGGGGGGAGTGATCATCATGAGCGATAATCAGACCATTAAATTCTATTTTGGGTGCCAGGAACGCGCTTTTACCTTCGACAAAGGAGAAAATAGCTGGAAGAGCGCCGACGGGTACGTTGCAAAGAAGTTCTATGGCTATGACACGATAATGGTACATGATGACCAAGGGGCGGTAGTTGCTAGGGACATTCCGGCCGACCTCACCAAAGTGGGCTCGATCTATATTGAAGAAGACACGAAGAAGGTCCATCTCTTTGGAAAAAATGGAATGGATAGTGTTAAAAAGACCTTAAAAGATTATCGCAAAGGTATCTGTTCAGCTGCTCCGGCCAAGACCGAGCCGCCCGCAAAAGAAACAGCTTCGGGAAGGAAGTTGACCTCGGTCAATACGATATCGCTCCCCTTCTCGGAAGCTTCTACTGTACCTGCAGACAAAGGAGTCATTGTTAAGTTCGATAGTGCGTCAAAGACAATAACAATAGATTCGTATTATTATAAAAAGATCGGAGATACGGATAAGTATGAGATCCACATTGTGACAGGAAACGAGGAACTCACCGCCGCTACAGACCTTACAAAAGGTGACCTGAAGACCATCAGTTATTCTATTATCTTTAATG
The DNA here is from genome assembly GCA_002796305.1 of Deltaproteobacteria bacterium CG11_big_fil_rev_8_21_14_0_20_49_13. Classification (NCBI taxonomy): domain Bacteria; class Deltaproteobacteria; species Deltaproteobacteria bacterium CG11_big_fil_rev_8_21_14_0_20_49_13. The sequence goes on along the minus strand of PCWZ01000048.1, from coordinate 1,937 downwards.
AGCAGGGGAAAATGATAAGTGTTAAGCCTCAATATTCAGATAAAGAATTCGCATTGATCTCGCCGCTCGAAATACTGAAAGACGACCAGGTGGCACCGCTATTTAAGGCGCTCGAAAGGATTAACGCAGGTTCGGCAAAGACGGTGACCGATGGTCTGGCACAGATAGCCAAAAATGAGCAAACGCCTTCAAAAGAGAAACTTGTGAAAGCGTTAAAGGGAATGGTATACAGTTCCCTGATCGCCAGCGAGCAAATAGCGCCGTTACTAAGCCGCCTCGATGCAGCTGACCGCAAAAAGGTGGAGGACGGACTAAAGACCATCATATTTGACAGAGATCAGATACCGACAATTGATAAGGTCGTTGCGGCCATTAAAAATCTACCATCGTACAAAGCTTCTGTCCCAAAAGACTCCTCTCTTGAAATATTAAAAGACCCGCAGGTAGCGCCGTTCTTTAAGGCGCTCAACGAGATCGATCCAGCTTCTGCTAAGATCGTTACGGACGGCCTTACAACTATCGCCCAAAGAGGTCAAAAACCTGCAAAAGACAAACTTATAATCGCATTAAAGGGGATGGTGTACAAAGCCCTGCTCGCCCATGATAAAATAGTTCCGTTACTATTAAAGCTCAGCGAGGCTGATAAAAAGCTGGTAGGGGATGGACTGAAAACCATAATCTATGACCGGCGCCAAGTTCCGGCAATTGATAAGGTCGTGCTGGCCATTAAGAAACTCCAGTCATACAAAGCCGCAGTTGCCGCCCCTACGACAACTGCTACCGGCTCATCAGCAACTCCTGCTGCAGTAGCACCTGTTCCTGCACCTATTCCTGCCCAGCTTTCTCCCGAACCGGCCGATCCAGTTGCTCAATCCTCTAATTATAAGAAACGATACAAGAAATCGACTCATTCCGCTAAAGTTCTCGAAAAGCATTTCGGAATGATCCTCAACAACAACTTTGCCGATGCAATTAGTGATAGGGATCTGAGGGCGTCCAATGAGGCATTGTCCATTGCCGAGACGGTATTCGCTGATTGGGAAAATCATGCAAAAGTAATAGAAGGGGCACCGGAAGCTACTTATGCCACACTTGGTTACGACGTCCAAGCCATTCGCATCAAGATGCAAGGGGGACTGAAAGGGGCCCGGGCGGCCATGACAAAGCTAAATAAAGACCTTGCACCGGCGGGATTTCCGTCTTTGATCAAATTTAATCCGTTTGCAAGCGTGGCAGATCTGATACCACCAGAGGTGGTATCCATTGCAGCTAGGAATGGAAACCTATCCGGCGTCGCATTTACGATGCGTAAGCCTAAAAATATGGCCGAGTCGCTATCATCACACATAAAAAAGGCACAGAAAATGGTCCGCGATGATGGAAAAATACCAAGCAATTATAAACTCCTATTCGTCGTGCTTAAGTCAAATCCTCAAAATGAGAATCTTGCTCCAATGCGCGACAAATTAAAGGGTGCGCTTACGCATGCAATAAGTGCAAACCCCGCCACAAATGACGATGATCTCTTCAGTCTCCTTTATATGTCTCTTTACGAGCTTAATGTAGACGAGGGGACAGCAACCCTTAGTAAACCGAAATTCGATGAATCTGTGACCTTTATAATGGTTCCCTCATCTTTCGATGAAACGCAGTACAGCGGTAAGCTCTTTAAGCAGATACTAACGAAACATGAGATTTATCTTGATATGGAAGGCGGATCGCTCCAATAGCCCCGCACTTTTATAAAATTCGTTTACGCTCGAAGAATAAAATCTGCGTCAGATCAACCTTTCTTAAACCCGCAACCTTCGGCCGGGCATATTATCTCAAGGCCGTTCGCCTTGGTATATTTCTCCACAAGGAACTTTCCACCGCATTTTGGGCAGGCCTCGTTTATTGGCTTGTTCCACGATACGAACTTGCAATTGGGATATTTT
>PCWZ01000047.1 GCA_002796305.1 Deltaproteobacteria bacterium CG11_big_fil_rev_8_21_14_0_20_49_13 | reverse complement strand
GTTTATAAACAGACGATTCACGTCTAATCGCTTCTTCCCGCCATCTTGTCCCGCAAATGACCCACTCAAATCCGCGAAGAGCCTTTTAAGATTTGAGTCCGGCAACCAGTTCGTTGACGTCTTTTATATTATGGGATGAAAGATACCCTTCGAGCTCCATCACAAGGTCAGAGGCGATGGAAGGCCTTACAAAATTGGCGGTACCTACCTGAACGGCGCTGGCGCCGGCTAGGAGAAATTCAACGACATCGGTGATGTTCATTATCCCGCCAATACCGACTATCGGAACCTTCGGAAGCGCTTTTGATACCTGCCACACCATTCTAAGGGCCACCGGCTTGATAGCGGGACCGGAAAGACCGCCGGTGATATTCGCCAGCACAGGGCTTCTATTTTCGGCATCTATCGCCATGCCGGTTATAGTATTGATGAGGGATAGAGAGTCGGCACCGGCATCAACGACCGACTTGGCCATGCCTACCATGTCGTGATAGTTAGGCGAAAGTTTTACCATTAGATGTTTCTTTGCGGCCTTCTTTACTTCCTTTGTTACCTTTGCGGCGAGTTTCGGGTCCGTTCCGAAATGCACCCCTCCGGCCTTGACGTTCGGGCATGAAATGTTGAGCTCAAATCCGCTTATCCCTTCCAACTTATCAAGTGACCTCGCAAGCTCGACATAATCCTCTATCTTCTCACCGAATATATTAACGATAGCGGTGGCGCCGGCTTTTCTAAGATACGGAAGTTTTTCGTTGATGAACACTTCAAGACCGACATTCTGAAGACCTATCGCATTTAACATGCCCGATGCGGTCTCAACAACGCGAGGCGTGGAATTTCCGTGCCGAGGTTTTAGGCTTATCCCCTTTGTAAATAGTGCACCCAACTCGGATATCTTATAAAAATTGTCGTTGAATTCCTCACCATAACCAAAGGTCCCGCTTGCAACGGCGATCGGATTTTTTAGCTCCAGCCTGCCTATTTTCACCTTTAAATTCGGTTTCATTAAAATAGATGTCATTCTGAGCGCCAGCGAAGAATCCACCGAATCTATTTTCGGGGGATTCTTCGGGCTTATGCCCTCAGAATGACACATCCTTGGCACTGAAGACCGGTCCCTCTTTGCACACCTTAACGTAATTTCCCTTTGCATCTTTGACCACACAACCGATACAGGCCCCTATTCCGCACGCCATGTAAGACTCGAGCGAGAGTTGACAATCGATCACCGATGACCGATCACTGATCACTGATGACTTGATGGCCGTCAACATCGCATGTGGACCGCAGGCGTAAATCGTAACTTGTGACCTGTAACTTGTAACTTGTAAGAATTTTTTAAGGATGCCTGTTACGGGACCTTTTTCACCAGTGGAGCCGTCTTCGGTGGAAAGATGCAGTGTGACACCAAGTTCTTTGAACTCATCTATATATAACAGATGGTCGGAGTTCCTTGCGCCGTAGAAAAGGTGGATATCCTTCCCCTTAAGCTTTTCGGCAAGACCCAGTAAAGGTGCGATTCCGTATCCTCCGGCAACTAGGAGTTCCCTCCCCTTTGTAAGGGGAGGGTTAGGATGGGGTAGATCTTCTACCTCCCCTCTCCCCTCCTTACAAAGGAGGGGGAGAGTGAACCCATTTCCAAGCGGGCCCAACACATAGGTCTTGGAACCGACCGGCATTTTAGAAAGGGCATCGGTCCCCTTTCCAACCACCTTGTAGCAGACCTCCAAAACCCCTTCTCTTAGACGCGCTATTCCGAACGGACGGCGCAGAAATGCGCCGCCGCCTTTCACTTCCACCATCACGAATTGTCCGGGGGTAAAATCGTTCCAGCGCGTTTCAAAACCTATTCTAAAATAGTTCCCTTTGAGATGTTCGTTGTAGACTATCTTGGATAACGTATCTTGCATTTGTTCAAACTGTCATTCCTGCGAAAACAGGAATCTCGGGTGTGTCCGCTAGAACCCCGCTTTCGCGGGGGTGACATTCCCTGTTCCTTATACCAAATCAGACCAAATGTAAACACTTCTTCATCGTCAGGGCGTCTTCATTATTGTCCTTATAATATCCCTTTCTGACACCTATCTGCTCAAAACCGAAACTTTTATATAATAATAGCGCGGCAACGTTAGAAGGCCTCACTTCAAGAAAGATAGATATTACGGATGATCTGCCGGCAAGGTCTATCATTTCGTCAAGCATGGCCTTTGCGATACCCCTTTGTCTGAAAGATTCGTCGACCGCTATGGTCAAAAGCTCCATCTCATCGGCACCGATGGAATAAAAGAGATATCCTACAGGTTCGTTGTCCTCTACAGCCACCATGCCGTAGAAAGGCGGAGAGGCCTTTACCATGGTCTGATACATCTCTTTTGAGAATGGCGCAGAAAATGAACGGTCCTCGATATATGAGATACGTTCTACATCGTCAGGCACCACTGGACGGACGTTCACTGTCATAGGAGTGCGCACTATGAACGCGAGAACTTTGCGTAGACGGCCTTACTCCCAAGCTCTTCTTCGATACGAAGGAGCTGGTTGTATTTGGCAATGCGGTCCGAACGGGAAGCACTGCCGGTCTTTATCTGGCCGGCGCCCGTTCCAACCGCAAGATCGGCTATGAAGCTGTCCTCTGTTTCACCGGAGCGGTGAGATATAACTGTTGTATAGCCCGCTTTATGGGCCATATTTATCGTCTCAAGCGTCTCTGTCAGGGAACCTATCTGATTAAGTTTGATAAGAATGGAGTTAGCGACCTTCAAGTCTATCCCCTTTTTAAAGCGTATTGGATTCGTAACGAAGATGTCATCTCCCACTATCTGTATCCTTTTGCCGAGCTCTTCTGTCATCGACTCCCAGCCGTCCCAGTCATCCTCCGCAAGCCCGTCTTCGATGGAGACCACCGGATATTTATCGACCAGCTTCTTATACCATTCGATCATCTCGGCGGAGCTCTTCTGCTGTTTTTCTTCCGCTTCCATTATATATGTACCGTTCTCAAAGAACGAAGACGCTGCGGCATCGATCGCGAAGAAGACGTCCTTGCCGGCCTTGTACCCCGCGGAATTCACCGCCTGCATTATGACGTCAAGGGCTTCCTGATTTGAACGAAGATTCGGCGCAAATCCGCCTTCATCTCCTACGCCCGTATTGTATTTCTTTTCTTTAAGGACCTTCTTGAGGGAATGGAATATCTCGGCGCCCATTCTAATAGCCTCACGGAAAGAAGGTGCTCCTGCAGGCATCACCATCCACTCCTGAATATCGACGTTGTTGTCGGCATGTTCGCCGCCATTTAGAATGTTCATCATGGGGACCGGAAGGGTCATTTCTTTGGTGCCAAAAAGTTCTGCAATATATTTATAAAGAGGGATCTTCTTCTCTATGGCCGCCGCCCTGGCGGCCGCCATGGAAACACCGAGAATGGCGTTAGCGCCGAGCTTGTCCTTGTTCTTGGTGCCGTCCAGATCGATCATGGCCTTATCGAGGGATGCTTGTTCAAGAACCGTCTTGCCTGTCAACGCCTTTGCGATCTCGTTATTAACGTTTGCCACCGCCTTTAGAACGCCCTTGCCGCCGTATCGACCCTTGTCGCCGTCGCGAAGTTCAAGCGCTTCGTGTATTCCTGTCGATGCGCCGGACGGGACCGCTGCGCGGCCAAGAACGCCGTTCTCGGTCGTAACGTCGACCTCTATTGTGGGATTTCCCCGCGAATCGAGTATCTCACGTGCATGGATCGTTTTGATCTTTGACATTGTTATCTCCTTTATTTTTGTCGCGGGCTTACTAACATCAGCCCAAAAAATCCGCTAGGACTTTTTTAATTTCTTTGAGACGTGAATACTCGAACCATTTTATTTCTTTATCCGCCCTGAACCATGTAAGCTGGCGTTTGGCATAATGTCGCGTATTTCGCTTAATTAGTTCTGCAACATCTTCTTCCTTACGCACTTCGACACTTACGCACCCCTCGACTTCGCTCGGGGCAAGCTTACGCACCATTTCTTTATACCCCACCGCCTTCAGCGCCTGAGCATCACTTCCGAATCTTTCGACCAGTCCCCTCACCTCGTCCTCAAGTCCCGCTTTTATCATGCCATCTACACGCTCTTCTACTTTTTTATAAAGTTCTTCCCTTGGAAGAGTGATGCCTATCTTCAGTGCATCGTGTCTTCTCTCTTTGAACTTATGCTCTTTGTGTATCTCGGAAATAGAACGGCCGGTCGAATGGAACACCTCGAGCGCGCGTATCACCCTTGTTGAATCGTTGGCCTTTAATTTAAGAGCGGTCTTTGGATCCTTTTCTGTGAGCAACTTATAAAGATAAGGCGTCCCCTTTTCCCTCCTTATAGCTTCCAATTCTTTTCTATACTCATCATCTCTGGGCGGCGCGTCCGCAAGGCCTTGAATAAGGGCCTTGATATAGAGCCCGGTGCCGCCGACTACTATGGGAAGTTTTCCGCGAGCGACGATATCGGAAATGGCATTATCAGCAAGTGCAACGAACCTTGCGGCATCGAACGATTCGTTCGGTTCTATTATGTCTATTAAATGATGCGGAACATGGGCTCGTTCTTCTTTGGAAGGTTTTGCGGTCCCTATATCAAGGTCCTTATAGACGGCCCCGGAATCGGCCGAAATGATCTCGCCGCCGAACTCTTTAGCAAGCTCTATGCCTATTGATGTTTTACCGGTACCGGTAGGACCGCATATGACGACCATCTTTTGCACGGGCACATTCTTAGGCGCAAAACCGTCTTAAATCAATCATTTTAATGAACCTATATGCCTGGCGTGGGCGTGGCCATCACCACGAAGTCACTCAGATTATCACCGGAATCTTCTTTATCCATGGGCCTCCCAAGGCTTTCTCCCGAAGAAACATCCGGGGCCGGATAACCCTCGCACATGGCGAGACCGTTCTCGGCTGTTTTCACAGCAGTTTCACCGTAGCAGAGGGCATCGATCAACTCACCTTTTGCATTAAGTAGTTGCGCGGCATCGGGCCCATTTTGGGGGTCAAAGTTCGCTAATATGTCAACGTTGACAACGTTAGACGACGTCGTGCTGTTCGTTTTGGTATCGGCTATCACCAAAATGCCGTCAGTCGGGATCTTGCCGCCATTTTGGATGGATATTGAACCGGTTATTTTACCATCGTCACCGTTTATAAAGTTTATCTTATATCCGGAGAGGTTGCCTTCTGGGGTCCCTTTTAGTTCAATGAAAAGGTTGCCGTCGGTATCGCTCCCCTCTGCATCATATAATAGTTCATTAATGACCACGGCCGGGGGTGGAACGGCATTGACAGAAGGCTCTTCAACGTCATCGCTTATTAATGTTTCACTTGATGTATCATCGCTAACATATTCTAAGTCTTGAACATTATCGCTTACATTAAAGCAGAAGACGGAGGTCTCTTTTATCGGGTAGAGGTCCTTGCTTGAAACGCCTCTGGTTATCACAAAGGCGTATTCGCCTGAAGATAGATCACTCTCAGGTCTTATCGTAACGGAGAGCTCATCCTCGGAAATAACCCGCTCCCCTTCCACCCCCTTTACCTTTCCATCCTTGATCTCCTTTTCAAGGATGACCGCGGGCTTCTCTTCATAACCGGCTATAAGGAGTACCGTTTCGGGCCTTACGGTCTCTTTATCTACCTGCCTTGAGAACTTGGCGGTGACAGTCGTCTTGACACCGACCGTACTGTTTGCCTTTGGCGCAACACTTATGACTTGCGGCTGGAGGGAAGATAAAGAAGGCAAAGTTATAAGATCGGTCGAACCGCAGCCGGCAAAGAGGACCATCATTAGTATGATATAAGTTTTCATGCCTGATTAGATAAGCAAGACTCGTGCCAAAAGGAAGTTGGCGGGTTGACGTTAGCAGGTTGTGGAAGAAAACACATTGAAATATAAAAGAATAATTATCCGCAAACTTGCAAACATGGAAACCTGTTAACCTGTTAACTGTTTTCAAAACTGACGGAAATTGGACAACTGAACTATTTTTTGTACACACCGACATAAGGAAGGGACCTGTAGAGGCCTTCGGAATCGAGTCCGTAACCTATGACATATTTGTTTGGGACATCGAATCCGACGTAGTTGACAAGCTCACGCACATGACCGACATCTTTATATAGAAGGCTCGCAACCTTCAACGAGCGCGGTTTCTTTGCATGAATATGTTCAAGGAGATACCGAAGAGTTCTGCCTGTATCGACTATATCCTCTACCAGAAGGACGTCTTGGTCATGGACAGGCTGGGTAAGATCGAACTCCATCCTCACATTGCCTGTAGAAACATCATGGTCGTACGATACAACCCTTAAAAAGTCGCATCTGACGGGCATTTCAAGGTGCTTAACAAGGTCCGACATGAACATGAATGCACCCTTTAGAACACCAACAACAGTAAGTTCTTTGCCGGTCCCATAGTCCTTATTTATCTCGCCGGCAACTTCCAGGACCCTTTTTTGTATAACCTCTTTTGAGTAGAGCGTTTCTATCTTTGGCATAGTTTACCTGAACTTGTCCGCCAAGGCGGCGGTTAATTTATCGCCCACCTCTTTGCAGGCCTTTTCAAGCGCCAGATTGCCGCCTGTTATCGGGTCGATGTGAGGTGCGGCGGCAAACGCTCTGGCGTAGGCAACGCGCGTATTGTTCTTTACGTTAACGGCCTTGCAACTGACATTTGCAAGCACGCTGTTCATATGGGCACTCGTCTTCCCCTGGCTCTTTGCAAGCGCCGTGCACGTTACAACTAGTTCGACATCATTATCGACCACCCTCGCGAGCTTTGAGGCGTTGTCGTTAGAGATGTTGAACAGATTCTCGTCGTAACGATCAAAGACCGGTTTATACTGATAGGCCTTCTTCACCTGGGTCGGGTCCATCGCCATGTCTATGACCGGAAATCCAGCGCCGGAGAATGCGCCCATAACAGAGCCTTCGCAGATATTAAAGTCGGCTTCGGTCATCGCGGCATTTCCCCTCGAAGAATATATCGAACCGTAGAACGAGCGGACCCACGAGCCGTCAACATTCTGCTCCGATGCCATGACCGCAACGCGAGGCTTGCCACCGACACCCGGCTGGATTCCTAGCGCCGCCAGCTGCCCGTTGACCTTTATGTCGTCTACCTCTACCTTGGCGTTCACATAATGGAACTGGGGGTCGTCCATTTCGGAGACTATCTCGTACTTGGTTACGAAATCTTTAAAAGGTGCATAGAGCGCCGGCTGGAGCTTTGCGTAATTGGCATCCGCCGTAGGCCTTGTAACACGCCCTGCAACAAAGACCTCCACAGCCTTTTGGAGAGTGGCTTCAAGGGCCTTCTCTTTTGTCTTTTCCGCATCGTCCGGAATGATGACCGATTTTCCTTCAATGGTAACGACAGATGCAAATGCCGAAAACGAAAGTAAAAGCACGATCGATGACAGTATCACTTTTTTCATATGATTCCCCTTAACGCTCATCCTTCGACAGGCTCAGGATGAGCGGCTGTTATTTTCTCATTCGCTTTTTGGATCCTCTGTTGCACCGCCCTCAGGCGCCTGTGCGGGCGCCGGTGATGAGATGGTCGTCTGCATCGGGAATTTTTGTCTGTAAAGCCCCGCTTCCATCAGGCGCCTCTTGATATCCCCTTCCTTTAAATAAACGGTAAGGTTCGCTTTATAAACATTATCCTCGGCGCCGCCGGACCTGACCTCGTAGTTCTTGGTAAAAGAAGAACAGCGGCTGTAAACTAAACTGTTCAGCTTCGGGTAATTGTCGGTAAGGGTATCCGAATAGAACCATTTGCCCAGAAGCTTTTCGCATGAGCGCTTGATGGCGCGCTGGATAGCTGCGGCCTTTGCCGAAGGTTCGTCGTCTCTCGTTATCACAGAGTTGCCTTCCACGGCCACCGCCACAAGCCCGGGCTCCGGAGCGATGACCTTTGCCTCAACGGTCTTCTTTTCTTCCGCCAGTTTTTTAAGCCTTGCAAGCTCTTCCTTGGCGGCCTTTTTGCCGACCTTAATAGAACGCCATACATTATATAAGGTGGTTCCTTGCGCTTTCACTTTTTCAACATACACATCGACCGGCACCGCCTTGAGCTGAACCTCGCCCGTTGAAATAAAGACATCTTGGGATATCTGTATTTTTTGGAGGTTGGTGTAAGAAGCCAGGTCCATCTTGCCTGAAAAACCAAAGAGCGCCTGAACGGCTTCCGCCATCGCGTTGTCGTAGGCCTCCCGCCTGCCAACATCTTCGCCGCTCGATTTCGAAGAGGTGCCTACGAAATAGTCATACTGCCCGTCTTCCCAGTGGACCTTTTGCGTCCATTTAGGCGGTTTGGCGAATGCCGTTGCCGACACAAGGACCATTGCCAATATTAATATCTTTTTCATTGAATGTTCTCCAGATATTCGATGGCGTACTCTTTATTGTCATCCACATCCACCGGTTTGAAGAACCGGTCCCAAGAGGCGTCTACCTTTTGCTGGAATTCAGGTGAAAGCTTGTTCTTCCCTTCGTACTCTTTCAAGAGCCTGTCGGTATGTTCTTCGAACGCCTTCATCGGCATCACCGCCCTGCTGTAGCAGGTATACTTAACATATGTGTCCGGACCGTTCCTTACGATCTTTTTCTCCCAGAACCTTGTATCTATATATATGCCCTGAAGCATCTCCACCTTGGTCGACTGCGTGGCTATTTGATTCAGCGACTGCTGATCTATCGAGAAACCTTCGGATGAATATTGGAGCTGATTCTCCATGCGGGTGTTGAGCTCGCTCGCAAGTTCCATCTTTGCCTGCAGGTCAGATGCGATCTCGCATCTTGTCGGGGCGCTATCACCTGGGACATCGACCGCACCTGTCACGTAGAAATTCTTGTTCTTCTTGACGTGGGGCTTTTTATAGAAATATTTGGCGGTCGTCCTTGAGCCATAACTGGCCTCGACCACTTTGTCCTTTTTTACCTTATATTTCACGCCACCGGACGTATAGCTTTTGCCACCGCACGCCGAAAGGATAAAAGCCGCGCCAACCATCAACAAAAAGACCTTTTTCATGATAACCCCCTTGATGTTTGTTCCGAACTATTTTGGACATTTAGTAAATTGAGATTGAAATTGCCAGTAAAATATTTTATAAAACCGCAACTTATCAAACGAGGAGAAAAAATGAAAAAGATATTTTCAGTAATAACCCTTACCATCATGGCGCTCACCCTTTCAACCGGGAACAGTTTTGCCGTAAAGCGCGAAAAGAAAAAAGAATTCAAGAAAGAGGAAACGGGGAAGACGTCGCTTAAGAAAGTTGTCGCCGTGGCGGACTTTGATGTCGAAGACATGAGGCTTGGTAGCGACGTTGCCACGAACCTTGGCGACATGCTGGTCGATAAATTGGTCAACACCGGAAAGTTCATCGTCGTCGAGCGCGACCGAAAGGTAATTGACATGACGCTTGCCAGAGCCGCGGAGAGGGAACAGGGGGCAAAACAATCAGGCATGTCGCGAGGCTCCGGCGCCGAGGCCGGCAAGGCGATGGCCGCACAGGCGCTCTTTGTGGGGATGGTAACGGGTACCGGAAAGGGAAGCTCTTTCGGGGGCGGAGGCGGCGGCTGGGGTAGCGGAGGCGCTGGAGGCGGCCTTTTGGGCTTATCATCAAAAAAAGTTTCGCTAATAATCAGATGGTACGACACGACATCTTTGGAAATTAAGGGTTCCAAGGAATGCGCCGGTTCGCAGAGTTCCCTTTCTCTCTTCGGCTTGGGAGGCGCAAGCGGAGGATTTGGCGCGGCCGGAGGAAATTTTAGAAGCACGCTGGCAAAAACTTTCTCACGCGCAATGGATAAATGTGTCGACTGGATAGTCGACAACATGGAAAGACTTCCGTGGGAAGGAAAGGTCATCAGCTCCAAAGGCGGCCGGATATATATGAATGCCGGCGGTTCGGCCGGCGTCAAGGTTGGAGATACTTTCACGGTATATAAGGCAGGGGAAGAGCTGGTCGATCCAGACAGCGGCGCCTCGCTCGGAGTTGAAGAAACGCTTGCAGGTCAGATGCAAATATCTAAGGTAATGCCAAAGTTCTCCATCGGCATGATCACATCAGGCGGAGCATTCAGGCAGGGAGATATTGTAAGGGATAGGTAGGAAGATCGTAATTAATACTTCCACGCAATGGGATGCCTGCGACCGGCGCCGAAGGCCTTGCTGGTCACCTTAAGTCCCGGGGCGGCCTGGCGTCTTTTGTATTCGTTGCGGTCTACCTTTTTGACTATATCCTCAACTATCTTTTTATCAAAACCCTTCTCGATTATCGTCTGCGCGCTTGCATACTCTTCAACGTAGAACTTTAGGATCTTATCCAACACATCGTAAGGAGGAAGAGAATCGGTATCTTTCTGGTCGGGCCTTAACTCCGCCGAAGGCGGCTTTGTGATGGAAGCGTTGGGTATCAGCTCCCTTTCCCTGTTTATATAACGGGCAAGTTCATAAACGCTTCTCTTTGGGACGTCAGAAATGAGGGCCAGACCTCCCGCCATATCGCCGTAAAGCGTGCAGTAACCTACCGCCAGTTCGCTCTTGTTGCCTGTTGAAAGTACGAGGGCGCCTGTCCTGTTCGAAATAGCCATCAGGATATTGCCGCGGATACGGGCCTGGATGTTCTCTTCAGAAGTGCCTAAGTGCTTGAGTGCGTAAGTGCTTGAGTTGAAAACGCTGGACTTAAGATAGGCCTCGTAAATATCGCTTATCGGCACCGTCTCAAAGTTGATGCCAAGATTCTTTGCCAGAGCCTCGGCATCGGTAATGCTCTCTTTGCTTGAGTAGGGAGATGGCATTGCTATTCCCAGAACGTTCTCCGCACCAAGAGCATCCCTTGCAAGCGCCGCAACTATGCACGAATCGATACCTCCCGAAAGGCCCACTACCGCGCTTTTGAAGTGGCACTTTGCAGCGTAATCTTTAAGCCCGAGCCTTAATGCCTTATAAAGCTCCTCCACCTCGGGCATCCTTGGCCTTATCTGAAGCGGCGTCATCTTTTCGGTGTCTACAACATGGAAGTCCTCGACGAACGCCCTACACTCATGGACTATCTCGCCCTTACCGCTGACAACAATGGACCTGCCGTCAAAGACGAGCTCGTCGTTGCCGCCCACGGCGTTCACATATATAATTGGTGTCGCGTGCCTGGTAGCCGTCTGCGTCAGAAGCGATTCGCGAAGCTGCATCTTGCCTACCCAGAAGGGGGACTGCGAAATGTTTATTATGATCTCCGCACCGCTTTTAACAAGGGTCTCTACGGGATCATAGTTATAAAGTTTCCTTCCGCCGATATTCACGGTGCTCCAGACGTCTTCACATATCGTGATGCCGATCTTGAGGCCATTGTGGCTTAGGACCTTATGGTTCATGTCCGGCTCAAAGTGCCGCGATTCTTCAAAGACGTCGTAAGTGGGAAGCAGCGCCTTATGCTGGACGAACTTTATCTTTCCTTCCTCGACGAACGCTGCAGAGTTATAAAGACCCTTCCCTGTCGAACGCTCGTTCATCGACACAAAACCCAAGATAGCGGCGATGCCGTTGCATTCCAGAGAGACGCGTTCGACCGCTTCCATGTTCTTCATCACAAAATACGGCTTTTCCAAAAGATCGCGAGGGGGATAGCCGGTGGTCACCATTTCCGGAAAGACCACAAGAGCTGCACCTTCGGCCTTTGCCTTTTTGACGGCCGCGATCATTTTCGCGGTGTTCCCCCCAAAATCGCCTATGGTGCTGTTAACTTGTGCGATCGCTATTTTCATTAGAATAAGTTCCCTAATTTCATCGCAAGGCCCATATCGCCCTTCACCTTTATCTTGCCCGAAAAGAACGCAGAGGCGGGGTCCAGCTCCTTTTTATAAAGCGCGACAAAGTCCGCATCTGACATTGTGACGACAAGTTTTGCGCCGCCCTTTGAGCCGTTCGAGACGATCCCTCCCTTGGTGCAGTCTATAGTCCATACACCGCCGTTGTCGCCCTTGATATCAAGCTCAACGACAGCATTGACGGCTCCCGCCTTCTTTGGCTTCGCCTTCAGTTTGGAGGCTATCTCTTTTTCTATGATCTCTTTTGGCGACATGTTTTATATCTTTGAATAAGAACCGCGACCCATTTATATATCATCCAACCGGCAACAACGACCCCCAGCGGATGAAACTTCAGACTTTCGATAAAATGACCGTGAAGCAGGACCGACACGGACCTCACGATACCGCAACCCGGGCAATCAAGACCCGTACCTATCTTTATGGCACACCACGGGAGGTCATGCCCCGGAATGTATGGATACAAATAGGCCAACGCGAGCAATATGGGAACGGCTATTAGGAACCTCATAGGTCATCAATCATCAATTATCGGTATTGGCGCCCTAAAAACTGACCACTGATTACCGATCACCGGTAACTGAATTATATTCCGGCCTTCTTCGCCGCGATATCCCCGATATAATGGATCTTCCATCTCTCGCCCTGATAAGCCTTGATAAGGCATACGATCCAGATCACAAAGGCGGCGAGACCTACGATGGGCACAAAGAATCCGACTATTATTCCAAGTATGCTCCAGATAGCGCCGAGTATGGCTGCCAATATCTGTAGGGCCAGTATGAAAAGTATATACCCCACACCGAATATCGTCCCCTGCCATGCGTGGAACTTGATGTCCACGTTCTCTTTTTCAACAAGAACAAAGACGATGCTCGTGATAGGCATGCAGATGTAGGAAAGAAGGCTTGCAATATTAGGTGTCAGCCCCGTTCCCTGACCCGGCGTTCCTTGCGGTGTTCCGTTCATATTTCCCCCTTATTCAGTTATATAACTCTTCCACTATAGCCTTATAATTATCTTCGATGACCTTGCGCCTCACCTTCATGGTCGGCGTAAGCTCTCCCGTTTCTATCGTAAAATCGCGGTCAAGTATAGCAAATTTTTTGATGGTCTCGAACTGCGAAAGCTCCCTGTTCTTTTCATCAATAACGCCGGATATAAGGTCCTTTATCTCGCGGCTCCTGACCAGCTCCTGCGGACTCCTGTAGGTTATCATCTTCTTATCGGCATATTTTTTGACGGCGTCGATATTGACGGAAATCATGGCCGAAACGTATTTGCGCCTGTCACCCAATATCACCGCGTGGTTGATGTAAGGGCTCTCCTGAAGTTTGGACTCTATCGCCTGTGGGGCGATGTTCTTGCCCCCGGCTGTTATTATCATGTTCTTTTTTCTGTCGGTGATGCGAAGGAACCCGTCCTTTGTGAATTCACCGATATCGCCGGTGCTGAACCATCCGTCGGACATAAAGGCTTCCTTGGTCTCGTTATCTAACTTATGGTAACCTTTAAAAAGCACATCTCCCCTGATGAGTATCTCGCCGTCCGGGGCGATCTTTATGTCCACACCGTCTATGGGCTTGCCAACGGTGCCCAGCCTGAAGTCGTCCAACCTGTTCACTGTTGCGGCGGCGAACGTTTCGGTCAATCCGTAGCCTTCGAGTATCAGAAGGCCGGCGCCGTGAAAAAACTTTGAAAGATCCGCCGACAGAGGAGCTCCGCCGGAGACGATGAACTTTATCCTGCCGCCAAGGGCCGCCTGCAACCTTCTAAATATGAGCATTTCGGCAAGCTTGCTCTTGAACTTAAGTTTCAGAGATATCTTTTCACCGCGTATTATTGCCAAGCTTCGCGCATGACCAATGGACACGGCGCGCCCGAAGATGAGCCTCATTATCTTTCCGGAATGTATCACCTTGTCGTGGAGCCTGTCATAGATCTTCTCTATGAAACGCGGAACGACAACTACCATGTGGGGCCTTACTTCGATGAGGTTCTCCGGGACCTTTTCAACGGACTCCGCATAGGCCGACTCGCACCCGTGCGCAAGCTGGAAGAACTGGACTGCGCGTGCAAGGACGTGGGCAAGTGGCAGCACCGTGAACATCGTGTCGCCCACATCGATCTTGAAAACTCCCATGAGTCCCTTCACCTCTGCAACTATGTTCGCATGCGTTATTATAACGCCCTTCTGCCTGCCCGTGGTACCTGATGTATAGATTATAGATGCAACATCATCTGCATTATATACTACCTTGGGATCTCTCTTCCCCTCTCCAAGGACTGACAGAGAGTTAAGCGTCAGGGCATTGTGATCGCCCCCTTCTATCAATATAACGCTCCTTAGCTCCGGAAGTTCTCTGCGAACGCGTTCTATCTTTTTAAGCAGGGCATGATTCTCAACAAAAAGGATCTTCACCGCAGAATCTTTCAAGATGTATACGATCTGATCGGCCGAAAGGCTCGGGTAGACGGGGATCACCACACCTCCAGCGAAAAGTATCGCAAGGTCAATGAGCGTCCATTCGACCCTTGTGGCGGATATTATGCCTACGCCGTCACCCTTTTGTACACCCAGTGAGGCAAGGCCCCTGCAGAGCGAACTTGAGGTCAAGGAAACGTCGTTCCAGCTTAAATGTACCCATTTACCGTCTCGCTTATGCCATAGGCACGCCCTGTCACCGTACTTCTCAACATTCGCCTGAAATAGGTCTAATATTGTTCGCATACAGATTTTATTCCTCGAGCTTGTTGAGAAGACAAGCCTATTTTCTCGACTTCTCCCGAAAAATAAGCGGCGTCATCCTAATTTATCTCAAACGCATCTTCTATAAACTCGACCTTCGGTTCATCTTTCGACATATCTACACCAATAGCGCTCAAGTGGCAACAGGCGTCTATCCTATTTTTGGCCAGATAGAGCTTTGCGGCCTTGATTATTCTCTTCTGCTTAAATGGAGTGATGGCCTCTAAAGGGTTTCCAAAAGTGTCGGACCAGCGAGTCTTTACCTCTATAAAATAAATTTCTCCGCCCTTTTTAGCTATAAGATCTATCTCGCCTGTATTACACCTGAAACCATGTTCCAAAACGCTATATCCTTGATCCATAAGGTGTTTTTTGGCTATCTCTTCACCCTCTATGCCTTTGAAACGATTATTCATTAGACCCTTGCAAAAAGAGAACCCCTATGCTAGGAGTCCCCCTCCGTTTTAATACATATTTAGAGGAGGGATTTAACCATGTCACGTTCATGCGAAATTTGCGGTAAAGGGACATTAGTCGGAAACAACGTTTCACATTCGAATAACCGCACCAAAAAACGTTTATTTCCCAACCTTCAGACGCAAAAGGTGATACTAAAAGGCCGTGTAAAAAGGATCAACGTCTGCACCCGTTGCATTCGTTCGGGCGCAATTCAAAAAGCGGCCTAAGTTCTCATCCTTTCCACCGAAATAACACCCTTTAACTTTTCAAGAGCATGGATCACGCTTCTAAGCTCGTCCGTATTCTTGATCTCTATGTCGAAAACGTTTATGGCCTTTTTGTCTTCCATCGTCCTGACCTCGGCCTGTGTTATGTTCACACCCTCTTCCGTTATCGCCTCGGTCATATTGGCAAGAATACCCTGCCTGTCCACGCAAATAACCCTTATCTTGGCTATTCTTGATGTCTCGCTTGAGGAGTCCCATTCAACCTGAACGAGGCGCTCGGGATCGGCCGAGAGCATCTTCTGACAATCGCGAATGTGGACGCTAACGCCCTTTCCGTGCGTAACGTAACCTATGATGCTGTCACCGGGGACGGGATTACAACACTTGCCATAGGTAACGAGGACATCACTTAAGCCCCCCACCTTAACGAGGCCTTTTTGCCTCTTTGTGATCTTACCGACCACCTTCTGCCAGATGGTCTCTTTCTTTTGCGTCTCCGGAAGGTTAAGCTGTTCCTTGGGAACTAGATGCAAAATGACCTGATGCGCCGAAAGCCTGCCATAGCCTATCGAGACGAACATAGAGGCCGGCTCTTTTATATGCATCTCCCTTAAGTACTTCTCCATCTCGTCGCTCTTAAGTATCCTGGAACTGCTAAGACCATGCTTGGCGCACTCTTTTTCAAAGATCTCTTTTCCTATATCAACACCGTGTTCGTGTTCTTCCTGCCTTATATACTGTCTTATCTTCGCCTTGGCCTTTGATGTCTTTACGAACTGAAGCCAGTCCTTGTTCGGCTTTCTACCCTTTTGCGTGATTACCTCTACGGTGTCGCCGCTTCTAAGCGCATATTTGAGCGGAACTATCTTACCGCTCACCTTGGCCCCAATGCAGTTATTGCCCACATCGCTGTGAACGCTATATGCAAAATCCACAGGGGTAGATCCGCGGGGGAGCTCCATCAAGGCCCCCTTTGGTGTGAAGACGTAGACATCTTCCGAAAAGAGATCGAGCTTGACGGTGTCGAGGAACTCGGCAGGGTCCGAAAGCTCCTTCTGCCATTCAAGAAGGCGCCTTATCCACTTGAACTTCATCTCATCCTTCTCGTCAAAGATGCGCCCCTCTTTATATTTCCAGTGGGCGGCGATACCGCGCTCGGCGACATCGTGCATCTCACGGGTCCTTATCTGAAACTCTATTCTCTCCCCGTGGGGCCCGATGACCGTTGTGTGGAGCGACTGATAGTTATTTCCCTTGGGCATCGCTATGTAATCTTTGAACCGGCCGGGTACAGGCCGCCACATGCCGTGTAGAACGCCCAGCGCTTCGTAACACTGGGGCAGAGAGTCGACCACTATCCTGAACGCTATTATGTCGTAGACCTCGTCAAAGGGGATGTTCTGCGCCTCCATCTTGCGGTGGATGCTGTAATAATGCTTGATGCGGCCGCTTATCTCGCATTTAACGCTGTTATCCGCCATCTTCTTCTTAACGAAGTCAAGGACGTCATCGATGTATTTTTCGCGTTTGCTTTTGCGTTCGACTATCTTCTCATCGATCACCTTATAGATCTCCGGGTTCATGTATTTAAAAGAGAGATCTTCAAGCTCCGTTTTTATCTTTTGGATACCGAGGCGGTTCGCTATGGGGGCGTAGATATCCATCGTCTCCTTGGCTATTTCCACCCTCTTCCCCTCGGGCATAAATTCGAGCGTACGCATGTTGTGAAGCCGGTCAGCAAGCTTGATGAGAATGACGCGAATATCCTTCGCCATCGCCATGATCATCTTGCGAAAATTCTCCGCCTGCTTCTCTTCGCTCGTGGTGAACTTGATCTTGGAAAGTTTTGTGACACCGTCTACCAAGTTCCTTACCTCCTCCCCGAAAAGCTGCTCTATCTCTTCAAGAGTGGTAACGGTGTCTTCAACCGTGTCGTGAAGGAGGGCCGTGACTATAGAAGGCACATCAAGGCGCATCTCGGCCAGGACACCTGCGGTCTCCAGCGGATGTATCAGATAAGGCTCGCCGGACCTTCTGGTCTGGCCCTGATGGACCTTTGCCGCAAAGACGTATGCCTTCTTTATGGAATCGAGGTCGGCGCCGGAATTGTAGGCGCTTACTGTGTCTAATATGTCGTTAAGCCTTAGCATCTAAGATATCTCTTATCCTCTTCACCGCATCTTCCACATCATCGTTCACTATCTGTATATCATACTCATCTTTCTTCTTCATCTCTCTTTTGGCATTTGCTATCCTTTTTGCAAGGACCTCTTCGGTGTCCGTACCGCGCCCTTTGAGCCTTTTTACCAGTTCATCGTGCGATGGAGGAAGGACAAATATCGTAACTGCGTCCTTAAATATCTTCTTTACTGACGCCGCCCCCTGAACGTCGATGTCTAAAATAACCTTTTTCCCTTCTTCAAGCCATTTATTTATCTGCTCCTTTGGCGTTCCGTAATAAGTGTCGTGCACAAGCGCCCATTCAACAAGCTCGCCGGCATCTTTCATCTTAAGGAATTCTTCTTTGGTGACGAAAAGATAATCAACGCCGTCCTTTTCGTTAACACGGGGTGACCTTGTGGTTGCGGAGACAGACAGCTTAAGGGCCGGTTCGAGTGAGATCAGGCGTTTTATTATTGTGGTCTTTCCGGCACCGGAAGGGGCAGAGATAACAAATAATTTGCCAGTCATAGGGTTTCAAACTTATTATTCTACGTTCTGAACCTGTTCACGCAGCTTTTCAAGTTCCGCTTTGGCTTCAACGACCAAAGACGACATGGACCCGTCGGAAGCCTTGCTTCCGAGCGTGTTTATCTCCCTGTGCATCTCCTGAAGCAGGAAGTCTATCTGACGGCCCACGGCCCCCCTCTTCTCTATCAGAGACCTGTATTGGCTTATGTGCGACTTGAGCCTTATCAGCTCTTCAGTGACATCAAGCTTATCAGAAAGATTTGATATCTCGGCATCGGAGGCAACGCCGTCTCTGATATGTTCGTTCACTCTTTTCTTGTATTCGTTAAGCCTTATTCCGCACCTTTTTTCGATCATGGAAACAATCCTTGAAAAGTCGTTAAGACGCTTTAGCTGGTCGCGCTTAAGAGCGGCCCCTTCTGCAATGCGCATGGAATCATATTTTCTGACGGCGGTAATGATGACCTTTTCTATCTGCCGCCAGAGGCTGTGCATATCAAGCGGCCTCTCTTTTACGGTGACCAGTTCCTTCAGGTCTACCACCTCAAGGAGGTGCGAAGAGGTCTTCATCCCTAGCATCTGGGTTATCTCCCCAAGGCACTTCTTATACTGTCTGACAAGGGCCTGATTGACACTCAGTTCTACCGTCTCACCAAGGTGCACACGTTCTTTAACAAATACTTCAATTTTGCCTCGTATCACATTGTTTTGAATGATTGTTTTTATCTTAGGTTCTAGTGGATACATGCTGAAGGGAAGCTTACAGTTTATGTCCAAAAAACGGCTGTTAACGGACCTTATCTCTGCAAAAAGGAGCCCCCTTCCTACCTTCCCTTCCGAGGAACCATAACCGGTCATGCTTTTCATATTATTAATTGGGGGTTCTGCTC
>PCWZ01000046.1:10332-22423 GCA_002796305.1 Deltaproteobacteria bacterium CG11_big_fil_rev_8_21_14_0_20_49_13 | reverse complement strand
TAAGCAAACACTTGATTTATGGAGATTGCTTCGGTCACTACGCTCCCTCGCAATGACACGCCAATGGGTTTTTAGAGGTGCCCTTATGATATTTTCATATCCAACCCCAAGACGTTTATTATTTTGATAAGGTTGGAGAGCTTAATATCCTTGCCGGCCTTGAAATTGCTTATGGTAACCTGAGTAAGTCCGGTTGACTCTGCCAGCGCCCTATTAGTCATTTCTTGTTTTTCCATCTCCTGAAATATTATTTTCGCACAATCCTTTGCGTTCTCAATATTGGGACCGGAGAGCCCCAATTTCTCCGTCGCAATATCCCTAAAAGACTTGTCTATCTGGACAAGTCTAATGATATTTTTTTCGTCTAAACGGGTGAGCAATAAGAATAAGGTTATTTTTGACCAATCTATCGTCTGGGCGGAATGGATGGCATAACATGTACCGTTGTCCAGCCAATCGCCATTCAGCATGATCGAGAATTTTCTGAAATTTTCATCAAGCGAAGACGGAGGCGAATCAAAATGGATCTTAAGACAATTTTTGTCTTCGGATATAAATTTTATCTTTGTTCTTATACTTAATTGCAGCGCGCTCACAAACGTTTGTAGCTGTTGCGGATCTAAAATTGTCATTTATTGCTCCTATACAGATCTAATAGACCACTTATACTATGCACGTTCGACAAAGCGTTCTTGCGTTGATATAAGGCGTTCCATTCTGACATTCTTCGTGGTTTCTTTCGGAAACTCGTTTTAAGAATAATTTTCCTTGAGCAGTTTGATACAATTCCTGAACGGCCGTTTGCCCTCTAGAGGGGTAATTTTCTATCGCAATGGCAAGCTTTTCTCCATCCTCAATTAAAGACTTGATCTCTAAAGTTGTAAGCATGCACAAAATATATTTGATAAAGTATACTTTATCAAATATATTTTTAATGCATTGATTTTATTCGATTTTTTCGCCGGCTAGTTTGGAGCGGAGCTCGGCGAGCTCTGTTGTAACAAGGGCATCGGATGCGCCCGCTTCTTTTAGCTGGCCCTTTCTTTCCTCAAGGGTTCTTTCCAAAAGTTCGGTCGATCTGGCGGCCTTACGAAGGGCCTCAACCTCGGAGCTCGATAGAGTCACGCTATTTAGCCTGTGTTCCTCAAAGGCCTCCCATGTGAATGGACATCTCTTTTTAACAAAGACCGCTATTGCTTCCGCATAGACCCTTATCTCCTTTTGAGCATGCTGGTCCATGCGCAGCCATAGAAAATGGAGCAGATTATTAAGGTCCATCTTCCAGTACCATTCGGTATATGTGGAAAGCGGGAGCGCTACCCTTGCCACCTCGCGCGCAAGGCCTTTATCCACAGACTCATGGTAATGTTTGAAGATGGTCTCGATATCATTATTATATGTTGCGAGGATCTCTGAATTCAGCAGATCCGGAACCGCCCGGTCCAGAGAACCCTGCCTGTTTATGACCGCCTGCTGGCGAAGGTCCTTTGGATCGGGCCTCCAGACCGTATCTTCCATGATAGAATAGCGGCCGCTTATCTCGTTAACGCTCGCCGTTCTGTGGCGTATCCACTGTCTAGCTACAAAGATGGGCATCTTGCAATTATGAACGATCACATTATTGCAAACGAACTGGTTTTTTGAAGAAACATGAAAATCATAAACGTCCTGTACTCCGAGATTTTCTCTATTTTTTATCTTCAAAAATAGCAAATTCGCCAACTCCCCTAGCTCCTCAGGAAAATAACCATGATTATATGATTCTATAAATTCATTTTTACTGAGGTTGCAATTCATGTACAGTTGAGATCTGAAATGATGGGAGACGGCTTCGCTTCCGTTTACAACCAATGCATTGTTCGTAACTAAATTGAACGCATTCGGTATAGCCGAAGCCCTTTGCATAAAAGGTTTAGCCAAAAGTGCATATAATTTTTGTTGTTTCTTTTTTTCCCAAAAATCAACTTTTTGTGAAAATACTTTTAGGCCTTCCTCTGTCCATGTGTAGAGCGAGTGTGCTCCGGGTCTATTAATATGACTTAGCGGAATACCAAGCGCATGCGCCAATTGTTGAATTTCTTTAACAAATTCAAAGCAAGCAGATGTTAAAGCAACGCCATTTGTGTCAGTGATACAACCATCGGCAGAAAACAAACCACGAAGAAATGCATAAGCTGTGGATGGTGGGGAGTTCCAAATCCGTTCAGGAACGCATAAACAAAGAGCACTATCCTTTTTAAAACCATTATCTATCCACCATTTAGCTAAAGTTCTTGAGTTAATATGAACCCTGTATATTTTGCCATCATTTCTTACGCGTGGTTCTGTTAAAAAAATATTACGTAATAGTAAAACCAGATGGTCAAGAGTATCGAGATTTTCCAGGCCAACTGGAAATTCCAACCCTGCCCGCGAAAGATATCCATCTCCTAGATAAAACCCTGTTAGTTCGGCTAATTCAGGGGTCAGCGATTCTGGAAATGAAATTTTAATATTACTTGTTCTCTTATTGCCAAATTTGGGAGCGTTAAGCTTTTGAATACTGCCATTTGACCACGAAACTCCACCATACAAACAAACATGCTCGTTATTATTAATATCCGACGCTCTTTTGAATGTCAGTTTACCATTTTCATCTAATATTCTAACGCGATGATCTTCTGTGACATCGATGAAATAACCCCTATCCAAGTGCAAACGAAAAAGCTCTTTTTTACCCGTATTCCTAGAAGAAATTATGACAGCCTGATCTTCAGCGTTATGAATAGATATTGCATTCAGTGATTCACTGACTTTCTTAAAACCAAGTGATGTTGGAATCCTATTCTCTCCGCCAACACAATGGAACTTGAACTCGACCATCTCAAAGGGGCTCATGTGAAAATGCTTGAGAAGATAATTGATGAGCCCTTTATCCTGACGAACGTTCTTTGTCCCCTTACCGTAAGAAACACGGGCCGCCTGAACGATGCTCTCGTCCCCGCCCATAACATCGACAAGACGCACAAAGCCATGGTCGAGGCATTTTATTATATCGGCATCTTTAAGATCGGCGCCTTCCTTACTGTCGACTATCTCTATATCTTCCATCGTAGTACATCGAAGCATAAGGCAAGAAACAAGAAGCAGGATTTTATCATGCTTCGTGCATCATGCCTCTTGCCTCGTCTTATTTAACCGGCACCACTTCTTCAAGCTCGGGAAATTCCTGCTTTAATATGCGTTCAACGCCCATTTTCAGCGTCATCTGGGCGCCGGGGCAGCAACCGCAAGCTCCCTGAAGCTTAACATAGACCTTGTTATCTTTTACATCGATAAGTTCAATATTACCTCCGTCCATGGCAAGACGTGGCCTTACTTGCGCGTCCAATACCTTTTCTACGGCTTCTTTGTTCATAAAATAATCTCCTTTCTTTAAACGCCTTAGCAGGCAAGAGGCCCCTTGACAACAAGAAAACTATGTCTAATATTCCCCATCCATATGACAAGGGAAGAGACAAAGAAGAAGAGAATCTGGTTCGTTCTTATAGTCCTTTATTTTCTGGCCGGTTATTTCACCTGCGGGTTCATTGGGATGCACCGTTCATACTATTTTGATGTGAGCCTACCGTTCGAAAATCAGATACCTTTTATCCCGTTCTTCATAACGGGCTACGCCTCCGTATATCTAGCGCTTATCCTTCTTTATATCCTGATCGATGACTTAGCCGTATTCAAAAGGGGTATGGTGCTCTTCTTTTCAATGTCTACCCTACATTTCATCATCTTTCTTCTCATACCGGTAAAGATGAACCGGCCGGATATCGCCAACTCCGACGGGATCATGACCATGTTCACATACTATTATTATTTGATAGATAACCCCGTTAACTGCTTCCCTTCGCTCCACGTTGCATATCCGTTCACCGGAACGCTCATTATGTGGAACTACAAAAGGGGATGGTCATGTTTCTTCGCCCTTATGACGGCATTCATTGCGGTCTCTGTGGTATTTGTAAAACAGCACTATATAATGGATGTGTTGGGGGCGGTTGCGGTCACGTCGATAGCCTACATCGCCATTAAAAAGCTGTACCCAATTCAAGTATCAGAACTCCGTCAGACGCAGGAGTGTTGAGTATCGGTCCCTTGGCGCTTCCAAGACGGTCCCTGTTCACAACGACTATGCCATAGCCGGCCCTTCCGGAAACGGGAAGCCCGTGGCCTATCACAAAATCGCCCCTAACTTCAAGACCGGTGCCTAAGAAAAAATTGTTGAAAAAATAACTTCCGGTGTTCTGGCTGGCGTTCCATGCGTTGCCATAATCGGCGAACGGAGCAATGTATATGTTCTGCACATAGAAAGGAAGTGTGCCAAGACCTCTCTGCGGAGAGACGATCGGCATTCTGTATTCACCCGTAAAGACGAGGGCCCTATTTTTAGAAAGCGACGCTATAGGGAGGCCCCTCAAAGCAAAATAATAAAGGCTGTCACCGCCGCCCATTATACCGTCGCCCATCGCGCCGCCCAAAGAGAACGTCCCCTGAACGACAGGATCTCCCCAAACCATGCCACCATGGACCTTTGTGGCCAGGACATGATTCAACCAGGGCATATCAATATACTCCCTGTAGTCGCCGGTGAATATATACTGTTCGTTCTTGCTGGAACTTCCAAGGGCCTTATCGGTTATCGAAAAATTGGTGCGGAGCTTTCGTCCATGTTCCCGGCTTATCGAGGCCGGAAATTTTTCCCATTCACCGTAAACATAAGAGACGTTGAAACCGGCGAAGCTTCCGAAATTAAGCGCATCCTTCTCTTCAGGGGTCAGATACTCGTGCGGCTCCCTGTGTTCCCAGAAATATTGAAGGCCGAACGCCTGTTTGCTCCATGGATAACTGACACCTCCATATACTCTTCTACGGTCCTCATAAAGGTGGACCGTGTTGAGAGTGCCGTCCGCGTGGAGGAACGTAAGATCGCCGAAATTGACCGCATAACCAAGGATGCCGGCAGAAAATACCGGTTTGAATCTGTTGTATGCATAGTTGAAGAAATACCCGACATAGTCAGTGAGATCGGTCCTGTAAGTTGCTCCGCCCATCCAGTTGTGCCTGCGCAGCGGGTCGGCCCCGCCCGTTGCTAACGCGAACATAAGGCCGTTATCTATCGTCGCCGCATTGGGAATTATAAAGCGGGGCAGGAAAAGACCTTTGCCGAACGGAGAATATTTTTTACCTGGAGACTCCGGCTTGGCAACGATCTCTTCCGCTTCTCTCACCGCAAGCGTTTTGACCTTTGGGAGAATTGAAAATCTCTGCTTTTCGATGACCGGCTTGCTGGCATCGATGAACGAACCGGTAGCACCAAAGGGAGAGAATGAGCGTATATCAAAACCTTTCCCGTTGTAATATTTTACATAGACGGATCCCCCGTCAGGAGAAACGGCGGGCTGATAGACTCCGGTGAGAATGTTGGTTACCCTTACGCCGCCCGTTGTGCGCCGAGCGCCGGTGGCTTCAACCCTGTATATGTTGTTAATACCGCTCTTGTCGGAGGCATAAAATATGGTCTTTCCGTCGGGACTCCACGATGGGCTTGAGTCTATCGGAATATCATTGGTCAGCTTTCTTATATTCTTGACCTGTAACCCGTCGCTCGAGATCTCGCCAAGATATATATCCCACTGGCCGATAGGATACGGATCTATCTTGGTTATCTGCCAAGACGAGACCGCTAACATCTTTCCGTCAGGAGAAATTGCGGGAGCCGAAAACTGCGGGAACTCGTCCTTAGCAACGGTCTCATAGCTAAATCCAAGGTCGGAGACCTCCTTTGATTCGACATTGTATATCTTAAGGCACCCCCGGCCGTATTCCTGTTTCACAAACGCCATCTTTTTACCGTCCGGAAAATAGGAGACGTCATAGGCCCGCTCACCGGTTGTAAGCCTTTTAATCTTTTTGGACTCGATATCATATTCATAGATATCGCTATAGGTGTTGTATCTCTTGTACCCTCCAATAGCGGAATAGACGATCTTTTTGCTATCCGGGCTGAATGCGATGCTAGTTGCCGCTCTCCTCTTCTTGATGACCTTGTTGACCCCAGTTCCAAGATCCACAAGGTGGATTTCGGCGGGGCCTTTGACCCTCGTCCTTGCATACGCAAGATATTTTCCATCCGGGGAAACGGCCGGACTTGAGAGAACGGTCCCACCCGCCGCCACATTCTTGAGCTCCGTAAGCCCCTCGGCCTCAACCTTGGTCTTGACAGCTGCGTACTTTTTTTCGAGAGAAGCCTTCCACTCCTTCCATAACGTGTAGAACGACTTGCTCCGCTGCGTCCCTTCCTTTCTCTCACGGTCGTAACGCAGGTGAACCTTTTTAGACTGGAACCTTATATCGCCGAACGTCCGTCTTGCCTGATGGTTCGCCGCGTAAAAAAGCGGCGATCTGGCAACGTTCTTTTGATAATCCATCAATTTATCTTCGCCGAATTTGTCCGAGAGATACTGCATGAACTCAACGCCGTAGATATACATAGCCTGATAGCTGGGCCATTTCCATTGAACTCCATCGGCCTCGTCTATCGTAAGAAAATTCTTGTCAAGAATGGCTGTTCTCATCATCATGTCGGAATAACTTGACCTGCCGCGGCCGCGTGTAGTTTCATCGGTCTCATTATAGGTGGGGATGCCTTCTCTAAGCCATCCAGTCTCTGTACCGTTAGGAGAAACGACCTTTCCGAGTATGAATCGCGGGACCCACATTACGCCACCGACCTGATCGAGGTTTAAGATGTGGGAAAATTCATGCATGCAAAGCGTTCTCAGCCAGTTATCATAGTCGCCAAGCACGCTATCGGGGCCGGGCGAAACTATGCGAAGAAGCATCCAGTTGTACGGGAGCGTGCTCGACATTCCGTTCGCGACATCATAACTGTCCGTAACTATGACCTCTGTCCTCCCCCACGGCTTCCAGTGCATCTTTGGAGATAACTTTTGATACGCATCTTCAAGGTGCCTTGCGACAAGTATCCTCTCCTCCTCCAAGGCCGATGGATAATGGATATTAAAGTGATCCGTTTGCGCCGTTCTCCAATTAAGGGAAGGGTCGAAGGAGGCGGCAAAAGTATTCGGTGCGATAAAAAGAATGACCGCGAGCAATATTAGACGTTTCATTACCGCCTAGGCTATACGATTTGGCGATTTAGCGCAACTTTTTTGAAGGTTTTATGGCGCGGCTCATGCCCACCTATTTGGCCAGAGGTGAAAGACCGTTCTTTATGTATATCGCCTCGAACGGATCGCCATCGCCGTTAGTATCGCCGTCCACATCTATGAAGATAGGATTTGCAAAGGCCCAAGCGCTTGTCTTCATATTCTTATCGCTTGCGAGTTTGTCCAGAGTCCAATCTTCTGCCGGCTTTGCCATCTTCGAAGGATCTGCCACCGATTTTGTCACGAACGGAAAGAGCGAGCGCCAGCCTTCGGTCCCCTGATTTCCGGAAACGAACACAACGATCCACGTATCCTCTTTGACATCCATATCAAGATCGAGGCTCGCGGTTATCACGCCGTTCTTGTTGCTCCAGTGCGAAAGCGAGCCGTCAGATGTCGTAAATATGTATGAAGGTTCATAATAGAACTTTGGAATATGGTACGGAGCAAAAAAAGCCTTAGGATCCGACGCAACCCCCCTGAAAACAGACACGCCGTCATCATCTGCGGGGAGAGGTTCGGTATTGGCATATATCTCTATCGTGTCAAACCATGCCCACGCCGGACTCTTGACATCCACACGAACCTTCACCTTCGGACCTTTAACGACGTCTCCTATCCCTTTTTTGACGCCGTCATCGCCCTTGGCGCTGACCTCTACGAACGGTCCGGTAGTTGCGATAAGCCTGTGATCGTTTATCGCCTTGGCAAACGCCTCCTTATCGAAGGAGGCAAAGGTGCCAAAACCGTCCTTCGGGTCAACCGGCGAGGCGATATAGTTGCGAGGGGTTCCCATTTGATCGACCACCTCGCGATGACTGTCCGAATCGGCGGTAGCCGTGGCAAAGATGCCAAGATTGAGAAGATTGAAAAATTGCGGCAGCCCCGTTTCGCGCAAAGCGTTTGTGTAAAGCTCGGGCCCTATCGTCAATTCGACGGTTGTAAAATCGGCGATCACAAGGTCGTTCGTCCCGAACGGCATGGGGATTTCGGATGTGGATTGTGAGGGAGATATGCGCTGCGCCGACGGCTCCACATAGCTGGATAGGGCCTTCACACCGTCGTACATGGTGGTCGTGACCCATGAAGAGACAATTAGGAGAGACGTGGCCTGATCGGCGACGTGGTTGACCTGAAGTATCTTTTCCCCTTCGCCGGCGTTGCCGGACTTGTAGTAATCAAGAACGTCCCGGGGCGACATCACATAATCGGGCGACGGGTCCATTCTATCGAGGGACGAAAAGGTCCAGTCAAGGGCTCCTCCGTCCAGCTTGGCATCGTCATAAAGAAGCGGGAATACGTGAATGTGACCGTAATGGTTGGGGCTTATTTCCTGTCCTACTATAGTTGCAACGCTATCTGGAGGTATCACGCCTCCGGCTTCAAACTTTGCCACCATGGGAGCGTAATCTGTAAGCCAGTCGTGATCGCTGGATTGCAGCACATCCATGCCCTCTCCCGCAGCGGCCAGGACCCTTTTTTCACATGGTATGGCGCTGTCTGGCGATACGATACAATGAAGATGGAAGTCGGACGATATCCAACCCGGTGTCTTTATCACCCTTTTTAGCTTAACGTTGTCTATTTTTACGGAACTGCTGCCGGAAACGATCACCTCGCGCGTGTCCATCGAATACTCGACACCTTTTGAAAACACAAAATAATAGCGCCCCGGTTCCAGATTAAACTCATTATCTCCATCCAGCCCGAAGTCGCCTTTTAGATCGACATATTTCACGTCCACAACCCCCCATGGGCGCTCGAATATCCATGTATCCTCAAAGTTGCCCGCACCGTGGGTAGTAGCGTAGGCCGCCCCGGCATGAGAATCGGGGCTCGGGTCAAATCCTACTATCGTAAGCCGCGCCGGGATCTTCTTTCCCGAGTCTGCATCCCTAACGCCGTCCGTCAGAACGATATTGCCGGACGGGCCAAGAGTACATTTGATGTCCGTTCTGTCTGTCATGGAAACGTTCACCTCCAAAGGGTCGCAGGTGCCCGCAACATTCGTTCCATCCTTGTGATATCCCGGTTTATCGACGAATATCTTATATTTGCCTGTGCCGAACGCCTTTGCAAAACTGTCGGTGCCGGCAGACAGATACCCGGAAAAATTGCCGTCCTTATCGGTTCGGTATGTGATGACCGTCATATTAGTTTCGTTCTGAACGACCAACGTCGCATCGGGCGCCACATTGCCTTTTGAATCAAACACTTTCCCGGATATCTTATGTGCCAGGACCTTCATCGCAGATAGTCCGGTTCCGAACACGGCGGCAGGGTCCCCGTCGCCAACGACTAAATATTGAGTAACGGTCCTGGCCCCGTGCGGTGGAATTTTAAAGTTGATCCTAAGATCGCCCGGCCCTCCCAGCGGCAGGACATTTAAGAACTCTTCGCCAAAGAACACGCCAGTAACGCCCGAATACGTCAGCGATGCCGAACGAAGCCTTTCTTTTTTGACGTCAGATCCGCCGGCCCCGCCCTTTCCTACGAGCATCTTTTGTGCGTCGAGGGCGTCTGGACTATCGGAGGCAAACTGGTTCACATCGTAAAAATAACCGTAGGTAACATCCACACCCTGGAACGGAACATATATGACCGCAACCGTATCGCCCGTTATCTGAGCGGTTGGTTGCGGCGTAAAACCCATTCCCGGAAGCAGCGTCTGAACCTGGCCGCTGCCGTTAAGGAACTGCCCCACCGGCATGACCACGTCTTCATCTCCGTCGTTTTGAAAGGTGGTGTCGATCTTCACATAATTTTTACCCGGCTCAAGAGTGTAATCGGTAACAACGGCCGTATTCACGGCGCCCAGATCATGATATGTGGCAAACGGATCGTTCTTGTCGCTGAAACGCGGCGAGAAATACATCGACTGCCCCGTCAACGCCTTTGCAACGGGCGCAATGAAATCAAGGTCAAGATAATCAAGGACATCAATGATCCCCGTGGCACGAACGATCTTAGGTGTATTGTTCGCACCGTCCGAGATCACCTGAAAATCCCTATAGTTAACAGTCCACTCGATATTCACAAGGGGACAATGTTTCCCAAAATTATCCTGCCCTGGCTCGCCTTCGGGTCGAACTATATCGGCATCGATTATCACGCCGCCAAACGGACACGACTGGGCTAACTTTGAAGGTTGTTGAATTATCACCTTTATCTTATCGTTGGCCAGAAGGATGTCGCCAAGGCGCCCCTGCGCAAGCGGTCCGCCAATAAATTGTGAATTATCCTTGATGGTGAAGGGCGTATCGGGCAGAGAGATGTCCGTCTCGGTTCCTATCCCCGAACCGCCTGAGCACGCAGAAAGAAACAGCAGATATATGACTAATGTTTTTTTCATAGTCTGTCATTCTGAGCAACAGCGAAGGATGACATCACTACTTATCGGCACTTTTCCCATTTTGTTGCTAACTATTTTCTACCAAGCAATCCTGAGCTTGTCGAAGAGTCGCTAACTTTTCTATATGTTGCGCGTTATTAAGCAGGTCAATTAAAGTTAACATGTTGATATCATTATATATTATTCCGGTGCGGACATATCATTCTTGCCATTTTTGTACTAAGTGTTATAGACGCTTGCGCGCTTCAAACGGAGGTTTGGTATATGATCATAGGCATTCCGAGGGAGATCAAAGAGAGCGAATCAAGGGTCGCCATCACACCGGCCGGCGTTTCAACTTTAATTCGCGAAGGCCACACAGTACTCATAGAAAAAGGGGCGGGCCTTCTTTCAGGTTTTGCGGACAGGGTCTACCGAGATGCCGGCGCCACGATACTCCCGCAGGCGCAGAAGATCTGGAAGATGGCGAACATCATCATCAAGGTAAAAGAGCCCCTTCCTTCTGAATTCAAATTCTTCAAAAAGGACCTGATAATCTTCACCTATCTTCACCTTGCAAGTTTCCCTCAGCTTGCACGCGCGCTTTGCAAGTCCGGCGTTACGGCGTTCGGCTACGAGACGGTGGAAACGACCGACGGAAAACTACCGCTACTGGTTCCCATGAGCGAAGTTGCCGGGCGCGTCGCAACCCAGATTGGCGCTCGCCTCATTCATAAAGGTCCCGCAGGAGGCAAGGGACTTCTCCTTGGAGGCGTTACAGGGACAAAAAGGGGCGTAATAGCGGTCGTAGGCGGAGGAGTCGTGGGGGTCAACGCCGCAGAGGTGGCGGCTGGGCTTGGCGCTGAAGTTGTTATTTTAGATATTAAAGCGGACCGTATTCAAAGACTTCAGGAACGTTTTAAGGTAAGAGCTCAGGTCCTGATGTCATCGCCTGAAAATGTGGCTCTTTGGGTAAAGAAGGCGGACCTGATAATAGGTGCGGTGCTTGTTGCAGGCGATAAGGCCCCTAAGGTCATCACGAAAAAGATGCTTCAGACAATGGAACCTGGCTCCGTAATAGTCGATGTAGCGGTGGATCAGGGCGGTTGTGCTGAGACGACACATCCTACCACGCACAAGAACCCGACATTCATCAAATATTCTGTTATTCACTACTGCGTTCCCAATATGCCGGCGCTGACTCCCCAAACGTCCACCGAGGCGCTGACAAGGGCCACGCTTCCTTATATATGCAAGCTCGCCACAATGGGAGTTGACGGCGCGATCCACAGCGATCCTACGGCTGAATTGGGATTACAGATAAGGGGCGGAAAAGTGGTACATCCTGTCATCGCAAAGCTCTTTAAAAGCCTTGCGTAGTGACCATCCCCCACCAATTGAGACCTCAAAAAGAGTGGCATAGGAGGCCCTAAAAGGGCCGAAAAGGGGATACCATGAAGAGGATGAGACATGCTGAGGAGCAGATTACCGGAGCGCTATAGTATTTCAACTTCTTATTCGTATGCCAGTGCGAATAAGAAGTTAGAAATACTTATAG
>PCWZ01000046.1:0-10313 GCA_002796305.1 Deltaproteobacteria bacterium CG11_big_fil_rev_8_21_14_0_20_49_13 | reverse complement strand
AACTTCTTATTCGTATGCCAGTGCGAATAAGAAGTTAGAAATACTTATAGTTTTTAACAAAGGTATTACTAACCAAAGGTTAAAATACTATAAAGGGCTTATCGGAATATTTGAGCGTAAATCCTTTGACGATATATTCGCGAAGCCTTTGCGCCACCATCGCTCATCTATTTTTGTTACCGTAGAAATTGATTCCTTCGCAGAGCCTCCAAAACGGTCTTGACCCGCCAGAAAAATATTCGACCGCAAATTTAATACCCCGAAGATTTAGATACTTAAGAATATCGCTAAAAAACGCGGCTTTGTTGGTAAACAGGCAGCGTTCTACATTGATATCGGGCTTGCTCCGCTTGTAGCCATCCCGTTGTGTTTTTATCGTGACCAATTCCGCCATACTGGCCATGCTATCTATAGCTTCACATTCATCTCCGCCCTCGATCCTGGCGCAGATGGTCTGAAACATCAGGTCATTCCCCTTGTCGAACCCCAAACTTATACATACCTGATCGGGGTTAGTTATTGATCTGTAGCTCGTTACCATTTTTTCACTCTCCTTGGTCCTTGGCCTTGGCCGTTATCAGCACATCTTTAAATAAGTTGCCAGCTTTTTTTAAAAAACCGTTCTAGGAAGCGTGACTCAAAAATAGGCCTTCAAGGGTAAGACATGGATCTATCCGATCGAAGAGCTTCGTCCCCTTGGCGAAGAGAGACGCAAGGCCGCCGGTGGCGATTATCAAAGGTTTGCCGCCCGCCTCTTTCACGGTCCTTCTTACCAAATGTTCGACCATCCCAATATAGCCCTGATAGAGACCTGTCTGCATCGCCATCTTTGTGGTCGTGGGTATCATTTTTACTGCTGGTTCTATTTTGATCTTTGGAAGCTTTGATGCTGCTTCATAAAGGGCCTTTTTCGATAAATGTATCCCCGGGGCTATGGCGCCGCCGCGGTAAAAACCATTTGCATCTATATAATCAAGCGTTGTTGCCGTTCCGAAGTCTACGATGATACACGCGCGCCCGTATTTTTTCCATGCGGCTGCGGCGTCGACGAGCCTGTCGGCCCCTATCTCTTTTGGCTTTGGATATCCTATCTTTATTCCGGCGTTCTTATAGGTGACAAATAGCGGTGCGACCCCGAACTTTTTCTTGAGCGCCTTTTTGAGCGCGCGATCTATCTCCGGCACCACACTTGAGACAACAACATGATCCACTATTAAAGGTTTTAACTTGGCAACTTGGTCAACTACCGACTTGACAACTTTGTGGGTCACATATCTCCATGTCTTCACAAGTCTTCGCCCTTTAAAAACACCGAATGTTATATTCGTGTTCCCCACGTCTACTGCTAGAAGCATAACGAAACATCTCCCGCTATTATCTTTTTAACGGCCCCTTCCTTCCTTAAAAGAAGCGCGCCATCCGTATCTATACCAATGGCAACGCCTTTCGTAACTTCATTATTAAAAGTAACCGAAACCTCTTTGTCATTTATGAGCGACCATGAGTTGTAAAGCGCGACGAACGGATCAAACCCGTCGGCTACAAACACATTGTAATAATTATCAAGTTCCTCGCATATATTTTTCAGGACAGCTTCTGGGTCGAATGCCTTACCCTCTTCTTCTTTTAAAGAAGTGGCTATGCCGGAAACTTCGGGGGAAAGGTCGCTTTTCTCTGAATTAACGTTTACCCCGATCCCAACAACAATGGCTCCGTCTCCTTTTTCGGCCAATATTCCGCACAGCTTCTTGCCGTTCAGCCATATGTCGTTCGGCCACTTGACCTTGAGTTCGCCTTTTGTGAAATTCTTAAGCGCATCGGCAACCGCTATCCCCACAACAAGCGTCAAAGGTGAAGTCTCTACCGAGGAGTCTGGTCTTAATATGACCGACATGCAGATACTCCTGCCTGCGGGCGACTCCCATAGACGTCCCATCCTTCCGCGGCCCTTTGTCTGCGTTTCTGCGACAACAACCTCCCCGTGCGCGGCGCCATTTTTTGCAAGACCGAAGGCTATGTCGTTGGTAGACACTATCTCCTTATAATGATGTATTTTGGAGCCAATCATATTTTCGCAAGCTTAACGAGTTTTTCAGCCAGCACCATATATTCTTTTTCCGATATCCCGAAATAATCATGAACGCTGTTATTGCGTGCATCAATGCACAAAAGCCAAGCTTCGGGTTCAGATATTATTCCTATTTTGGCCGCCTGCTTAACGGCAGCCTTTGGCGACGGCGCATCCAGCCCTTCATCTTCCACTTTGATCTTAAGTTCCCGCCATGCATATTCTATGGCCACCTCAAATGCCTTTACAAGCGCCATGAACTCAAGGTCATTGTCTTCGTTCGCTTCTTTGTAGGCCTTTATCGCCGACTGAAGACGTTTTAACGCCGTGTCAAGCTTGGCCGCTCTTTTTGACGCCATATAGAACTCCCTTGAAGTATAGGTACGAGTCCCTGTTCCCGTCTAAAAATACCGGTTCATAATTTATTCCATTTAAGAACCACAGCGGTGCAGCATCCAGATTCACAAGATCAACAATGCGGGGAATATCTTCTGTTGTCTCGTCAACTATGTTTTTTAGCCTCAAATATTCTATCCCCGAAATAGGGCTTTGTCCACGTGTTATTCCAATGTCCCAGTCCGAATATTTTTTAGCAGTCCCTTTTGCCCTTGACCCCAAGAGAATCACCGCAATATCTGGGTCTTTTTTGATAAGCGCCGCCGTAAGGCATTCTATCTCATCTATGTTGGAGATATTTTCTTCAATATTTGAAACCGGCTCAATGAGAGCAAGCGGGTCTTCTTTTAATATGTCGGCTATTCTCTTGAATGAAGACGAAAAAACATCCTTCCCGTAGAGATAGCTAAGGATGGTATTTCTGTGAATGGCCGTTTTTTTTGAAAAGTCAAAAACACTATTAAAGCCTTGTTTTGAAAGGATTTTTTTGAACAGCGTTTCTTTTAGGACATATTTCATATTAAACTCTTAACTGATGGTAATTATAGCATCTTTATAGATAATGTCAATTTTTTGTACATATTGCACATTAAAATGCAACGATACCTTTTGTTGTTTTGGAGGCATCCGGCATCAACTATTACACCTGCTTCGAATAATGGCCTCCTTGACAAGGATTATCCCGTGGGATATCTGGTACCTCCTCATGACTACATTAAAAGGAAAAACCGTGGTGATAGGAATAACCGGCGGGATCGCCGCTTACAAAACATGCGAACTGGTTCGGGAACTCGCTAAAGCCGGAGCCGATGTGCATGTCATTGTGACGGAAGCCGCCCAGAACTTTGTGACACCGTTGACGTTGCAAACGCTTTCGAATAATCCGGTGCACACCGACATGTTCGCGCTAATACACCCAGAGGCGAAAAGCTGGAAGTATGAGGCCGGAGAAAAAAATACGAAACATGATCCGCGAATCACGATCCACATCTCCCTCGCCGACAGGGCCGATGTTCTGGCGATAGCCCCCGCCAGCGCAAATGTAATAGCAAAGGTGGCTCATGGCATATGCGACGACCTGCTTACGACCACAATCTGCGCAACGAAGGCGCGGGTCGTCTTTGCCCCTTCAATGAACGTCAACATGTGGGAGAATCCGATAACTCAAGGGAACATAAAGCACCTGAGGGATCTTAAATATCAATTCATAGATCCTGAAGAAGGAGAACTTGCCTGCGGCTATAAAGGCGTTGGCAGGATGGCCGACATATCAAAGATAGTGGAATTCATTAAAAAGACATGCTCAAAGTCCTGATCACCGCCGGCCCCACAAGGGAATATTTGGACCCTGTTCGCTATATTTCCAACGACTCAAGCGGGGCCATGGGACTTGCCCTTGCGCGTTCTGCGACGGCATTAAAAGCAAGCGTAACGCTCATACACGGCCATATAAAAAAATACCCCCCTCTAGGGGTCCGACCCTTTTCTGTGGTTTCGGGGAGGGAAATGTTCGAAAGTGTCAAGAAATGCTACAGGTCGGCCGATATCATCATATGCGCCGCCGCGGTTGCCGATTTCAGACCGGCTAAATACTCCAGACAAAAGATCAAAAAAACTCACGCACTTACGCACTTACGCACCTACGCACTTCATCTTATTCCAAACCCTGACATCTTGGCCTGGCTGGGAAAACATAAGCGCAAGAACCAGCTTCTAATAGGCTTTGCCCTTGAAACAGACAACCTCGTTAAGAACGCCTATGCAAAACTAAAGGCAAAGAACTGCGACATTATAGTCGCCAATATGGCAAATGTCATCGGTAAGGAGAGTTCGTCGGCTACCGTTATCACCAGAACCGGTCTCAAATTTTCCATAAATAACCGGTCGAAGAATTCGCTCGCCAAAACTATTCTTAAATTCGCCCAAAAATACCAAAAGTGTTGACTAGATCTCGCTAAGGGTGCTTAAGTGGCCCCACTGTCATTCCCGCAAAAGCGGGAATCTAGAGTATGCAAGAGGGGTCCCCGCTTTCGCTGGGATGACAAGGAGAAACAAGCATGACACTCTATTCCGAAAGAACCTTGATGATCGACACCGAGAACGCCTTCAAGGTCGGCCCATACATCGCCGGCATAGAAAAAGAGGGCCACAAGGTGATAAAATGCAATCTGGGAGAACCGGACTTTGCTCTCCCCAAACATATTGTCGACGCCATCAAGGCGGCGCTCGATAAGGACATGACACACTACTGCGATCCCCAAGGGATACTCCCTTTGAGAGAAGCAGTGGCAAAATATATCGGCGAATCGAGAGGCCTTAATATCGCACCCGACAGGGTCGTGGTATTCCCCGGCGGAAAACCTCCCATCGGCCTCTGCCAGCAGACATATTGCAACCCAGGTGATGAGATAATCTATCCATCTCCCGGCTTTCCTATATATGAATCTTTCGTTAAATATGTCGGCGCCAAGCCTGTGCCGCTTCACTTAGACGAAAAAAAGGGTTTTAGCTTCACAGGCGAAGAGCTTGCAAGGCTCATCACGCCCCGCACAAAGCTCATTTATCTAAACTTCCCGTCAAACCCAACGGGCGGAGTAGCGACCAAGGAACAGATAGTGGACATAGCAAGGGTTATAAAAGAAAAGGCGAACCCAGATATCCGGATATATTCTGATGAGATCTACGAACAGATTCTATTCGACGGAGAGCATAACTTTTCAATAGCAAGCCTCCATGGAATGGAGAAGAACACGGTAATAGTCAGCGGCGTCTCCAAGAGCTACTCTTGGACCGGCGGACGCATCGGCTGGGCAGTATTCCCCTCGGCCGAAGAAGCTCAAGTGTTCAAGAACCTCAACATCAACTATTTCTCGTGCATACCGGCCTACAACCAGATGGGCGCGGTCACAGCCATCACTTCTCCCGAAAGCAAAAAGTCGATCCACGCGATGGTCTCGGCGTTCCATGAGAGGCGCGATATCGTGGTGAACGGGCTCAACAAGATAGAAGGCGTCAGATGCCAGCTTCCCAAAGGGGCCTTTTACGCATTCCCCAACATCTCGGGTCTTTGCAAGAGTCTTGGCGTCTTCGATGCGTTCGAATCGCTTCCGGCGGAGACAGGGGCAAAGACGAGCCCTTCCACGATCTTCCAGATGTTCATGTTATTTAAATATTATGTGGCAACGATGGACAGAAAATCGTTCGGTCGCATAGGCGCCGAGAACATGCATTATCTAAGGATATCGATAGCGACAGGTAAGAACGATCTTATCGAGGCGGTTAAAAGGATGGATACTGCAAGCAAAGATAGGGCCGGATTTGAGGCGTTCGTAAAGGAAGGCAAACGGTTATTCTAAAGGAGACCTTATGGAATTACAGTTCGGAAAAAGACGCGCGGTTGTTCTAAACGTAAAGGACGAGCTCAAGAGGTTCAATTTCAACCCCGAAGAGATCAACCACTTCGAATTCTATGACCTTCTCTACCGTACACTTTGTGCGATAATGTACAATTACGTCCCCACATCGGGACATCCCGGCGGAAGCATTTCAAGCGGGCGTTTTGTCCAATCCATCATCTTCAACACGATGGATTACAACTTCACCAACCCGGATGAGGATTCCAACGACTTCATATCCTACGCCGCCGGACATAAAGCTCTTGGTCTTTACGCCATGTGGGCGATGAGGAACGAATTCGTCCGTATCGGACGCCCGGCGATTCTGCCCAAAGAAGAAAAATATCAGATGCGTCTTGAGGACCTTTTGGGATTCAGACGGAACCCGACACAGGAAACGGAGCTATTCAAGAAATATAAAGCTAAGGCTTTGGACGGACACCCGGCGCCATCGACTCCATTCATAAAGATATCCACCGGAGCGTCCGGCGTTGGCGTTGCAACATCTTTCGGCCTCGCCATGGGGGCCATCGACTATTTCGGCGCAGCGAACGCCCCTCACGTTCACGTGATAGAAGGCGAAGGCGGAATGACACCTGGACGCGTGATAGAGGCGTTCTCGTTTGCTTCAACAGCGGGACTCAAGAACTTGACCGTTCACATCGACTGGAACCAGGCATCAATTGACTCCAACCACGTTACGCGCGACGAAACAGGCCCCGGTGATTATGTCCAGTGGGACCCTGTGGAGTTCGCATATCTTAATGACTGGAACGTCATAATAGTTCCCGATGGAAAAGACTTCACTCAAGTATTTGTGGCTCAAAGGCTGTTAAAAGAGATAAAGAACGATCAGCCGACCGCGATCGTTTACCGCACGATAAAGGGCTGGAAATACGGAATAGAAGGAAGGGCAAGCCACGGCGCGGGTCATAAGTTCTGCTCCGAAGGTTACTACGCCGCGCTTAAAGATGCTGAAGATGCAACAGGCATCAAATTCCCGCGTTTTGAAGGCGGCTCCGATGACAATAACGTAGAGAGCCATTACTTTAATACGCTTCTCACCTTAAGAAAGATGGCCGAGGCCAACAAGGAATCCGCCAATTTCCTGGCAGGAAAGACCGAAGATGCCGCCAAGAGATTAAAGACGCTTGGAAGAAAACCGAGGGAGAACGCCCCTAACGCAGAAGTTATCTACGATAAAAAGAGACATAAAATAGACAATGCACCTGAAGCGCTCAAGCTTAAGGTGGGCGATTCCATCACGCTTCGAGGTGTTCTTGGTGATATATTGAACTATTATAATAAAGAGAGCGGCGGCGCCATACTCTCGGCATCTGCCGACCTTCTTGGTTCGACCAGCGTTAATAACGTCTACAAGGGTTTCCCCGAAGGTTTCTACAATTCCGGAGCAAGACCTTTTTCACGCGCCTTATCGGTAGGCGGCATATGCGAAGACGGCATAGGCGGCGTCATGAGCGGTATCTCCGCATTCGGAAAACATATCGGCGTAGGTTCTTCATATGCCGCCTTCATAGCGGCCCTGCAACATATCACAATGAGACTCCACGGAATAGGCCAACAGGCAAGGGTCCACACGTTCGGGGGCAGCTATCATCCGTTCGTAGCCATATGCGCTCACACGGGACTTAAAACGGGCGAAGACGGACCAACACACGCCGATCCGCAGGCGCTCCAGATAGTTCAGGAGAACTTCCCTTCCGATGTGATGATATCGCTGACCCCTTGGGACCCTCAGGAAATATGGCCTTTAATGACGGCGGCCCTTCAGGCACGCCCAGCAATAATCACCCCGTTCGTTACAAGGCCCAACGAAAAGGTGCCTGATAGAGTAGCCCTTAAACTCGCGCCCGCAGTCAATGCAACAAATGGCGTCTACGCACTTCGCTCGGCCGGTGACAAGGCGGACGGCGCCATAGTCCTTCAGGAATCGGGCGTTACCTATACGTTCATTGAACAGGTGCTACCACGGCTTGATAAGGACGGGCTAAACCTAAACATCTATTATGTCGCGAGCGTCGAGCTCTTCGACAGGCTTCCCAAAGATGAACAGGATAAGATATTCTCCGAAAGCTTACGAAGAGAGGCGATAGGAATAACCGGTTTTACGCTTCCAACACTTTACAAGTTCGTGTCGTCGGAAAAGGGCCGACGCGCCAGCATGCACCCCTTCATGAAGGGCCACTACATGGGAAGCGGCCAGGCCTACAAAGTATTGGAAGAGGCGGGACTTGACGGAGAGAGCCAGTATAAGACGGTGAAAAAATTCATTGAACATCGTTGAAATAATTATTGTTTTTGCTAAGCTTATAATGGCTTTCCGCAAATGCTGAAAGGTACCATAATAATGAAACAAACGGGGTCAAAATTGGAGCCTCAGGCTCAAGAGGCTATTAAGGCGTGCTTCCTGAAGGCGGAAAAGATTCCGTAACCGTTCGCGTCGCGTCAATCGTTCCTTTCATCGTCATGAAGGGTATGGCGCTCGCCGATCGCATGAAGGAAAAAGACGCGTGGGATATCTACTATTGCCTTAAGCATTATCCGGGAGGTCTTGATCCCTTGGTCGATGCCTTCAAACCGTTCATGTCGCATGGACTCGTGAAGGACAGTGTTAAATTATTTAAATCGTTCAGACCAATTGCCGTTATTTTTTTGTCAATCGGATAATTTGCCTCGCCGGGATTAACAACCCAAATGTGATTTAAATTTAAGTTTTCAATTGCCGACATCATTGATTTTGTTTTTGCCGGAGCATCAGCATATTTAAATTCAATCCCATAACGTTTACCATGTGCTTGCCACATCAAATCTAATTCCGCACCTGAATGGGTCCCCCAAAAGAAAATCTGTTCTTCATCAATATCAAGTATTTGAATAACATTTTCCAAGGCAAAACCTTCCCACGAAGCTCCAAGCTTTGGATGAGCAAATAGAGAAGATTTAGAATCAATAGTTTGTAAGGTATGGAATAGTCCGCTGTCTTTAATATAAATTTTGGGGCTTTTAATTTGTCTTTTAGAAAGGTTTTCATGCCAAGGTTGAAGAATGCGAACCATAAAAGTTCCTACTAGTATATCAAGGTAATGTCTAACGGTCATATCAGAAATACCAAAAGAGCGGCCTAACTCAGAATAGTTTAAAACCTGTCCATGGTAATGACTTATCATCATCCAAAATCTCCGAAGAGTATTTGCTGGTATATGAATACCAAGTTGAGGGATATCGCGCTCTAAAAAGGATGTAATAAAGTTGTTTCGCCATAGTCTACTTTCTTCAATTGTTTTCGATAAGAAAGACTGTGGGAATCCCCCATATAACCACAATTTCTGCAAAGATTTATTTCCGACTTCATCCAATGCAAAAGTGCCAAGCTGGAAATAAGCAATTCTTCCGGCTAAAGTTTCCGAGCTTTGTTTTATTAAATCACGTGATGCACTGCCTAAAATGAGGAATTTTTGTTTTTTCTTTTGGTCAACCAAAAATCTAAGTAAAGGAAAGAGGTTTGGTTTCCTTTGAATTTCATCAATGACAATAAGCCCTTCTAAGTTTTCAAGTGCAAGGTGTGGTTCTTTAAGACGTAGTTCATCACGAGGGTTTTCAAGGTCAAAAAAATGGTCGTATTTAAGGCTTTTGGCTAGCGTGGTTTTACCAACCTGCCTTGCTCCCAATATAGCAACAACTGGAAAGTTCTTTATCCTTTTCAATACAGCATCTTCTGCCCTTTTTCTTCTTATCATACTTACAGGCTACAGAAATACCCATGAAAAGTCAATGTCTATATATGAAATTTCAATGATAATTTGGCCCTGACGTGCCCGCCTCGGCCTCGAACTGAAGTTTACAAGTTAGAAATCGGAGCTAATAGACATTTCGTGGAGGTTTTTGAGTCGATTTTAGGGTTAAAAACCACGCAGTAAGTATCTGTTTTCTATTGAGGCTAAGGCCTCGATATCTGTGCAAAAGCGCTTATCGCCAGGGTTTTTGGCGAGATACCCATCAAATGCCCCCGCTGTGGAACCGCCATGGACTTGAAGGAGTTCGTCTTTGATGCCCGATGGATATGCAAGGTCATCCCTGAGATATCGCGAGCTCCGCCCAAGATAACCTTCGACCGCAACGTCGCCACGGACGGCCTTGCGTTCGCGCAATCCGAATGCGTGCCAGTTGACAACGATGCTGCCTTTGACCAAACCGTCCCGGAAAATGACGGTTTTTTTAATCAGGATATTAGCTGATGATGTGGTCGTCCACGCTCGTGGTGAGCCTGTCGAACCATGGGCGCACTCTGTCCTTCTTTTTGCCGCTCAAACCACTCAGTTTCTTTCGCTTTCGACGTTTCGAAGGTCACAACACATGTTCGAACTTGCGACTTTTTTCGTAACTACTCACCCAAATTCTAGTTTTTAGCGAGGTGGCTGACGGCAAAATCAAGG
>PCWZ01000045.1:15629-16150 GCA_002796305.1 Deltaproteobacteria bacterium CG11_big_fil_rev_8_21_14_0_20_49_13 | reverse complement strand
TCGGATTTTCGTCAAAAAATGTTCGAACATCAATCAAAAAACACCGCATTAAAAAAGGCCGGTTTAGAGCGTTCCGTTCTTTGTTTTCGAGGATTTGCTCCGGTTCTAACCTTTTGTATTCGACCTCAAGGGCAGGATAGGCCTTCACTCTCTGACGATTTGCGGGCATACAGAATGTATCCCGTTTTTCCTGCTTCGTTCATAACTTTCCTCCAGCTTATAATCCTATCGCTTGGTAGTAAAGCTTGATCTGGCCATTATCCTAGCCTGCAAGTCTTTGAATCGTTGGCTTATCTTGGGCTTCATTTTTTACCCACCCAAATTCCGCGGATTTTGATAGCCTGAAATTTGGCGACCTATTCACTCGTAAGCATCGGCACCGCCTTTCTGATGCCTCGAGATTTGAGCCTTGCTCATGATATCAGCGATCTTTGACACTGGCCAAAGTCGGATACGAACGGGTGCAAGAAATTGAGGATCCGGAGTTTGTAATATCTCGCCCTTTTTGATACCTTATCATT
>PCWZ01000045.1:505-15600 GCA_002796305.1 Deltaproteobacteria bacterium CG11_big_fil_rev_8_21_14_0_20_49_13 | reverse complement strand
ATCATTTGTTTTGCATCCTATAAAAACTTGTGCTATTTTAGGGACATATGGCTGATACCAAGACCGTCCGACCGGAGGACAAGACCATTCTGAAGACTGCGGACGAAGTGGCAAACGCAGTTGACACCGAAGAACGCACGCCATCCAAGGAATTCATCCCATATTTGATCATAGTCGACGGTCCGCGCGCCGGCACCCGCTTTCAATTAAAAGAAGACGACAACATGATCGGCCGCTCTGTTTCGAGCGTAGCGATGCTCGAAGACGCGAGCGTTTCCCGCCGTCATTCCATAATTAATCACACCTCGGGCGGTGGCTGGGTATTTAAAGATGCAGGGAGCAAGAATGGCTCGTTCGTTAACGGTAAAAAGACCGAGGGCCAGATAAACATAGGTCACGGCGATATTATTCAGGTCGGCATCTATGCGCTTCGCCTTATTACCAAACCTGTCTCTTCCGAAGAAGAGATGGCGCCTCTTCCTTCCGATATCGAAGGAAAAACCATAATGATGTCTGCCGACGGAGTAGAAAAAGGCGGAGCAAACGCACAGACCCGCACGATGGCCAAGACCAACGAAGAAGGAGAGACCGGCGAGCTTGAACCTCAAGCGGGTGAAGAAGAGTTGAAAGATGAAGACGCCGCGGAAGATGACTTGGCAGGAGAACTTCCGCTTGAACCGGAGGCGGTCCCCGAAAAGAGGCGGGGCAGACTGGTTCAATACGCCGCAATGGGAGGCGCGCTTCTCCT
The DNA here is from genome assembly GCA_002796305.1 of Deltaproteobacteria bacterium CG11_big_fil_rev_8_21_14_0_20_49_13. Taxonomy (NCBI): domain Bacteria; class Deltaproteobacteria; species Deltaproteobacteria bacterium CG11_big_fil_rev_8_21_14_0_20_49_13. The sequence continues at coordinate 14,852 of PCWZ01000045.1, read as the reverse complement.
TCTGGCGATAGTTGCCGGTGTCGCCTACTGGAAATTCGCAGGTTCCAATCCTCCTCCGCCGACAAACCCTAGCGAACCGCAGGTAATAGGCCAGCTTCCGGGTACCGAAAATACAGCACCCAAAAAAATTCCAGTGTTCCTTGATTTTGCCTCAAGTCCTCTTCCCGCAAGGGTCTCAATGGATGGGCAGGATTACGGTCTGGCCCCTGTAAAGGTGAATATGGAGCTGGAGGTCGGAAAGATATATTCTGCCGAGGCCGTTTTTGCGCTAGATGAGCTTCAGGACGCCAAGACGGTCAAGGCCGAGTTCGCTGTAGAACAGAATTCGAACAGTATTCCCATTCTTTTCAAGGGGCAGATAGGGATCATAAAGATAAACAATCTTCCGCGCGATACGCAACTCTATCTTGAGGGGAATTATGCCGACGACCCGTTCAAACCGCATACGGCGAAACTCGCGAACGTGGTCTTTGGAAAGCCGGCCTACGTTCCTTACGGCAAATATGTTGTCGAGCTCCGTCAGCCAAAACAGGTCGGCGAATCGAATCAGTTCGTGGAAGATATCCGCTTTAAAAGGGAGTTCCAGATAACGGAAGAAGGCCCTTTGTATGAGATATCCGTAACGGACGACGACCTGGAAAAGTTCCCGGTTGAAATAAGAACGGTCCCCGCAAAGGCAGATGTTTTCATGGACGGAACGCTTGTCGGGCAGACTCCCTACAGCGGCACTTTCCCTCTGGGCGAACATACCATGACGCTTCGAAAGGACGGGTACTTTGAGCAGACCCAGACCCTCAAGATGGATATAAACATGCTCTATCAGGTAGAGATACCGCTAAAGACAACGGTTGCAGGCGAATATGTAAATGCGGGCAATACGCTGATGAATAAGGGGCTCTATAAAGACGCGATAGCACAGCTTTCCGAGGCTTTCAAACACACTCCGTCGGCAAGGGAGACGGCGCAGATCCAATACCTCCTGGGTTCATGCTATATGAAGATGAACGACTTTGCCACGGCCGCCGGTTATTTTGAACAGGCGCGCCAGGCTCCGGACTTTCAGCTGAACGCCATGCTGGGTCTTGCAAGTATCTTTGGTATGCAGAAGGATATGGAAAGGGCGCTGCCTCTTCTTGTTGAGGTCATGCTCAAGGCGCAGGACGAACAGCTAAAGGCCGAAGCATCCGCGGTATTCCAGCAGATATCGTCGCTTCGTTCGGTCATGTATATCTACACCGATCCTGCCGGCGCCGATGTGATTGTTAACGATAGATTGGTTGGCCCAAAAACGCCCTTGATACTTCACGACCTCGGCCTTGGAAATTACAAGATAAAGATACAAAAGGACGGGTTCGTTCCGCAGGATTTAAATATCAACATGTCCGTTGCGGAGTTCAACCCGGTCATAATAAAATTAAAACCGATCGAACAATAGGAGGATTTTTATGTTAGATACAAGGGAAGCGCCAAAAGGAAAGGTCGTAAGCGCCGGATATCCGGGGATAGAACAGCTTATCGACTCAGAAGATTTTACAAATGTGAACGAGGTCTTCGAAAAGGCATACAACGAACTTTCTGACCAATCGCGTATAAAAAGGGGCCTAAAACGTTCCCGGGAGGCCAAAAAAGCGATGCGGGCCATCGAATTAACCATGAGTCTTTTCAAGGAATTACTTGAGATAAAGTACCGTATCCAGGAGATGCTGAAGAGGAGCCAAACAAAAAGAGCCTGAGCCCACGCAACTTTTGGTTACCCCCCAGCCGATAATATATGTGGGGACGAAAGGTAACATAATTATGAGCGAACAAATAAAGAATAAAAGAATCGAAACGATCCAGCCGAACAAGATCGGCAAAGCCATTGGAAAGGCCCAAGCGGGGAGTAATTTTGACTCATTCCTTGGGGCCGTTGATGCCATGGCGCCGATGAATGCGGAGCTGATGTATCAGGCAACAGGGTCCAATACCGCGGCCGCGGTGCTTCACGGTGCTTTCACTGGAATGGGCGGTGCGGCCGGATCTTATGGGTACGGCGGCGCGTCCTACGGCGGATTCGGGGGCGGGGCAGGCGGATTTGGCGCCCTTTCGGAATATCCCGGAATGATGGGCGTTGGCGGTTCAAGCACCCTGGGAACGGGACTGCCGGCCTATGGCAAGGCCTCCGGACCCACAGGTCTGGCGGACACTCCAGGCGGTGCCACCGGAAATCTTCCCACAGGCGATCTTATCAATACAATGAACACGAACAACCTGAAACTCTTGGAGTTGCAGGCTGTTATGCAGTCGAACATGCAGTCGTGGAACACGAAGTCCAATATCCTTTCCGCGGACCATCGTGCACGCATGGCAATGATAGAGAAATTCTCGGCCAGAGGTTAATAGCGTAACTTGTAACTCGTAACTTGTAATTAGTAAAATCAGTTAACAGGTCACGATTTACGAGTCACAAATCACGGGGGTAAGGGATGATAGATATCGAGAGGCCAAGCCTTGGCCTGATGATGGAGGCCGGTTACGTTTATTTGGGGATGCAGCGTTTTCAGGAGGCACGCGATGTCTTTGAGGGAGTGACATCGCTGGCGCCGGAAAGCGAGATCCCGCTGATAGCGATAGGTTCGGTAGATTTCTGCCAGGGCAAGTTCACAAACGCCATCCGCCGCTACAAGAAAGCTCTCAAGATAAATCCAAAGAGCGAATATGCGCTGGCCTATATGGGCGAGGCGCTCTTCTTTATGGGCAAAAAGGCGGAGGCGGTAAAACACCTTGAAGAGGTCGTAAGGCTCGATCCTTCCGGCAAGGCCGGTGATTTCGCAAAGGCCCTGCTCGACGCCGTGCATAAGGGTTTTACGCCGCAGTCGCTTTCAGGTGTGGATGAGTTGAAGGAGTATATCAAGAAGAAGGAAAAAGAAGGTAAAAAATGAAAAAGATAATCATCTTTCTGTTCATTATCTTGGTCTTTTCCGCCTGTAAAAAAACGGACCTCTACCACGACCTTTCCGAAGAGGAAGCTAACGAAATGCTCGTGGTCCTTCAGAAAGAGGGGGTCGATGCGGTAAAGGTAAAGGATCTACGCCAGAACGAGGTCTTTTGGACGGTTCAGGTGGACCCGAAAAAGATGAACCTTGCACAAAGGATAATCTCGGAACACCACCTGCCTCGTAAAAGAGAGCTTGGTCTTTCAGGAGTCTATAAAGAAAAGGGGCTGATACCGACCCCGGATGAACAGAAGGCCCGATATTTGCTGGCCCTCAAAGGCGAGATAATAAACTCTATAATGAAGATACCGGAGGTGGTGGATGCCGACGTGGTCCTTAACATCCCTTCCCAAGATGAGTTTGCGGACCCGAAGGCCGAAAAGAAGCGCCCCTCCGCATCAGTTGTTATAAAGGCAAGGCCGTCCGATATTCCGCAGGACGTCCTTTCAGAGAGCAAGATACAGCAGTTCGTTGCAAATGCGGTGGAGAACATGAACCCGAGGAATGTTGCGGTCATTGTCACCTACATTTCATCGCCAAAGAGGGGTTTAATGCCCGGGCAGTCATTAATATTGTCTTCTACCCCGGACCCCGCTTCAAATCAGAGGGTTGAAGATAGTCCGGTGACCCGCATTGCTGGTTTAGAGGTCGTTTCAAGTAGCCAGAGCAGGCTTAAGATATACCTTGCCATTTTTTTCATTGTTCTAGCGGTATTAGCCGCGGCTCTCATTATAACGGTCATCCGCACCAGCCGTACCCGATCGGACAGGGGTGACGGAGCGCCGGGGGAAAGGCCCATGATAGAGGGTAAAGTGGTAGAGGGCCAACCCAGATTAAAAGACGGCAGATAAGCAACTTTGGGTATACGCTCGGCCGATAATGTATATAGAGGAGGGGGATGGTAGGCCCGCAAAAAAAGCGGCGGGCTGGGAGCAGGTTATGAACTTTTCACCAATAAGACCGGACGCCGTTAAATATGAGATGCGCATGATATCGGGCGAGAATCCATTCGTCCAGCAGCAAAAGAAACCGGGCGCATTCGGTAGATTTCTATCCGGCATAGGCAAATTCTTCGCGGCGGTAGCGGCCCCGATGTCGCTCGTATTTCCGCCCGCGGCGATAGGTGCGGCCGGCATGTACGGTATCGGCCAGATAGGCGATCAGATGCAGTACAAATCGTATCAGAAAATGATGGAACAGCAGGCTGTCCCTCAGTCTATATCGTATCCGGGGCTCGATCTTTCCGGCCCTTCAACAGGTGTTGCCCCGGGCGGCGCGTTCATTCCCATATCGGCCCAGCAGGAAACAGTTATGGATGTTCTTTTTGCCAGGAATGGCATGATGCTCGACAGCGCACAGAAGATATGAACGTAAAGATCCAAAAACCGATCGTTTCAATAAACCCTCAGGAACTCGCCCAGCGCATAGCAAACGAAGGCCTTAAGGGAGCGGTTGAAAGGGCGATAGAAGGTTCCGAAAAGGATTACAGGGCCCACTATAAAAAACTTCTCGAATCAAATAAAACCGCTCCAAAGGGCGTAAGGCGCTTCAGTGTCTCCGAGGCCGATGCTGAAGAATTCTTGGAACAGACATATCAGAACCTCCCTTCTTTCTTTAGAAAAATGATAGATGATGCCGTTGAAGAACAGTCAGACTTGAGTAAACTTACCCAAAAGCACAAAGGCGAACTTAAGAGAGAGCTCGCCAACGTCATCGATCAGGAACTTCGCCTCAAGGGGAAATTTGCCTGACAATTGAGGTGTTTACACCCCGAAATTCCGGTAATCAATGATCAGTAATCGGTTATCAGTTATTGATCCCCAACGAACATAAGCGCCAGTAACCATTTAATCTTATAAGATTTTTCTGTTTATCGATCACCGTTTACCGATCACTGATTACCATTCTCTTCAATTGGCACAAATACTGCAGTTGCACCTCAGTGGGGGTAAACTGCTTATGGCAAAGTCAGCTCTTAAAATGAAGAAGGAGCGCATCACGGCAAGTGACATCGCGAGGAAAAGACTTCTAGCCGCAAGAAAAGCGGTCGCAACAAAGTTTGCCAAGAAGAAGGAAATAGAGGCGCTCCATAAACGCGACATGATCATAGAACAATACATGCCGTACGCCACATCGATCGCCAACAGGGTTGTTAAGTCGCTTTCTTTAACGGCAGAGTACGAAGATATCCTTTGCGCCGCGAGACTCGGGCTCTTGGAAGCGGCAAAACGTTACGATGACCGTGAAGATGTCGATTTTCGCACATTCGCCTATTATAGGATCAAGGGCGCCATTTACGATGGTCTAAGAAAATCGGGATGGATCCCCCGTTCGGTATATTCAAGGCTCAAATTCGAAGAGGCGTCGAACGAATATTTACAGCACGTATCTGAAAATAGGGCGCAATCGTCAGAAGGTAAAAGTGGAAAAGAAATATTCGATACGGTCAATACGCTAGCATCCATATACGTTATATCCCTCGATGCCAACGAGGATATGGATATAGAAGATACGAATCTGGAAGATCTGGATAAACGCGCCGAGTATCATCAGATAAGAAATCACATGCGCGATGCGATGGGAAGCCTGCCTCCAAAGGAAAAACAGCTTATCATGATGTACTATTTCCAGAATAAGACGCTGGAAGAGGCCGGCGAGAAACTCGGACTTTCCAAATCGTGGGTGTCAAGAATGCATGCAAGGGCTTTAGAGCTTCTCCTAAAGAGGATAAGGATATTGGCGGTTAAGGGGCAAACAGGTCAGCTAACCGAGGAGCTTTTAGGAGAATAATTATGGTAATGGACGTCATCAATTCGAAACTGGCAACAACTGCTATAACCCAGGCGGCAAAGGCTTCTGAAAAAGAGGTGATGCAACCGCTTCAGACCGGCGAATCGCCCTTTAAACAGCTACTCAACGGTATGGACGCCGGCGAGGAAATGGTCAATATGCTCGGCATCGACAAAAATGCAGGGCTGGGATCGGGCCAGATGGGTGCGATATCCGCTGAAAATATCAGCGTGGACCCGGCCAAGCTCAACGTAGGTGCGGAATCACCTAAAGGGATAGAGAAGGTCGTAGATATGCTTTCCGACGTTAATAAGGGGCAGATGCAGATGGACAACCTTGTTAACGAGATCCTCTATAGCGGCAAGAGGTTCAATAATCAGGAGCTTCTGGCCATTCAGGCTCACGTCTTTCACTTTGCGCAGATGACTGAACTCACGGTTAAGGTTGCGGAACACGGCGTTTCCAGTGTAAAGACGGTCCTTAATACACAGGTGCAATAAGAGGCTGGCAGGTTAACAAGTTAGCAGGTCAGCAGGTTGATAGGTCAAAGAATATGGAAATGGAGAGCGCTAAAAATAGGCAGGATATAGTCGCGATACTGATGGCGTCGTTCGGCACGAAGACGACCGCCCAGTTCGGACCCAAAGTCGAAGAAAAAGTCTATATCAATTCCAATCACGACGGAATTTCAAAGGACGAATGCGTAAGGATAATAAGGGAGAACATATCGATATCGGGAGACGAGCTTTCAAATCTTGCCGATATCCATCCCGCATGGATAGTAAAGGCGCTCGAGAACGAATCGCCCAAGATAATAGGCATAATCCTTCGCTGGCTCCCTTCACGGCATGTGAGATATATCTTGGAACATCTTCCCAAGCGCGTTAAGATGTCGCTCCCGAAACTTGTGGAATCTTTTGCTGTGCCCACGCAGATATTGAAGCTCATCAGGGAGGGATTTGAAAAGAAGTTTGCGATCCAATCTTCCAGCGATCGGTTTGAGATAAGGGCTTTTGATGACCTGGCTCGTTTAAGGTCGGAAGACCTAGACGTTCTCTTCAAGGATATCGGGATACAAGAGCTGGCAATGGCGTTCCAGAACCTCGACGAGTCGGGCGTGAAGGTCCTTCTTAACCGCATGCCTATCCGGTCGGCGCGCTCACTTCAGCAAAGAATAAGAGATGTCGAAGGCAAAGACACAGCGCTTCTTAAAGATGCAAGATTTACCATACTTGAAGTTGCTTTCGATCAGGAAGATATAGACAAGCTTCTTTTGGAAACGGGTTTAGCGGCTTTTTCGAAGGCCATGAAAGGACCGGATCTTTTCACGTTGCTTCAGATGAAGCTTGACCCGACCATCTCATACATCTTCAAACGCTTTGTGGAGGCGCATGTCGGCGTCAATAAGCTAGCCGAAAAGCGCCAAGCTCTCATCATGGAGAGGTTCTCCATCCTTTCAAAGGCCGGCCTAATAAGTGAAATTTAACTGGAAAGATGGCTGATAATACAGTAGAAAGTAGGAAGCAAGAAACAGGAAGCAGGAATATCATGCTTCGTGCCTCATGCTTCTTGCTTCAATAAATATGAGCAAAATCATCAAAAAAGACGAGGTCCAGAAAATGGGCGGCACCGCCGCCAAGGCATCCACACCGGATATAATGCCGGCGGAGGGGGGCGGCATCCTCAACAAGAAGGTCTTAGAGGCCAAGGATAAGGCCCAACTAGTATTAGACGACGCAAGCCAAGAGGCCGAGCATATAAAAGAAGATGCCAGGAGGATATATGAACAGGTGAATGTCGAGATGGAAAAGGCAAAGAAGGACGGATTTAAAAAGGGCCACGATGAGGCGATGTCGTCTGTCACGGAGCAAACAGTTCATTTAAGCAACCTTCGCGAGAAATTCTACGAGAATGCCGAGCCCGAGATATTGAAGCTCGTCATGATAATAGCCGAAAAGGTGATAGGCAAGATGGTCCGCGAATACGATTCGGCGATAAAGAGCATCGTCAGGCAGGCGGTTGATTCTTCTCTTGGTGAAAGGATCACAGTTCATCTAAATCCGGAAGACCATAAGATAATCACATCGTCCGATTTTGAGTTCAAAGACATATTTGACAGGAGCAAGCGCATAGCCTTTCGAGAGGACGAAACGATAAATAAGGGCGGGTGTGTGGTTGAGACGGAAGTAGGAACCATTGATGCGCGTCTTGAAACGCAGCTTAAGGCCATTAAAAAGGCCCTTGAACTATGACAGACAGAAAAGACAGAAAAGGTCTTCCACGGGTAGACTTTCATAAGTATCAGCACAACCTCTCTGCAGTATCCACCTATAGCATCAAGGGAAAGGTGACCGAGTTGACGGGACTTGTCATAAAGGCCGTGGTCCCGGGGGTTCGTGTCGGAGAGCTCTGCTTCATTGAGCCATACAGGAACCGTCCTCCCATAAAGGCGGAGGTGGTCGGTTTTCGCGATCAGGAAGTTCTGCTCATGCCCCTTGGAGATATTGAAGGCATAGGTCTTGGGAACGATGTCATTCCGGCTGGAGGTTATCTCACGGTGAGGGTTGGAAAGGGGCTTTTGGGGCGCGTTATTGACGGGCTCGGAGAGCCTCTTGATGCGGAGACAAAAGGGCCCCTTGCCTGCACCGATGAATATCCAGTCATGGCAAATCCTCCGGCGGCGCTGAAGCGCCGACGTGTTACAAGGCCCATCTCCGTGGGTGTCCGCGCGATAGACGGGCTCCTTACATGCGGAGAGGGACAGCGTATCGGTTTCTTTGCCGCGGCCGGTGTCGGCAAATCGACTCTCATAGGCATGATAGCAAGGAACACCGAGGCCGAGATAAACGTTATCTGCCTCGTTGGTGAACGCGGACGCGAAGTTCGCGATTTTATAGAACGAGATCTTGGAGAAGAAGGTCTTAAAAAGACCGTTGTTATAGTTTCTACATCCGATCAACCTGCCCTTGTAAGAATGAAGGCGGCCTATGTGGCAACGGCGATAGCGGAATATTTCCGTGATCAGGGGAAAAAGGTCCTTCTAATGATGGACTCTGTCACCAGGTTCGCAAGGGCTTTGCGCGAGATAGGCCTCGCCATTGGAGAGCCGCCCGCCAGACAGGGCTATACTCCTTCTGTGTTCTCTACCCTTCCCAGGCTTCTTGAACGCTCCGGAAATTCCGACAAGGGTTCCATAACGGCGTTCTACACGATACTTGTCGCCGGCGACGATATGAACGAACCCGTGGCAGACGAAACCCGTTCGATATTGGACGGACATATCGTGCTTTCTAGAGCGATGGCCGCACGTAATCACTATCCGGCCATAGATATCAGCGAAAGCGTTTCGCGCGTCATGGATGAAATAATAGACGACGACCACAAAGATGCGGCCAGAAAGGTCCGCGAGATCATCGCCAACTACGAAAAGGAACGCGACCTCATTCTTATCGGCGCATACGAAGAGGGGAGCGATCCCAAGGTAGATTACGCCATAGAAAAGATAGAAGAGGTCAACAACTTCTTAAAACAGGGGATCCAAGAGTCCGTTACGATGGATGATACGGTCGAAATGTTAAAGGGGATGTTTGAATAAAGATGCCCAAAGCCAGGTACAGATTGCAGGCGCTTTTGGTCATAAAAGAGCGCGTCAAGAACCGCGCGGCAGAGGAACTTGCCCGCGCCATAATCAAGCTACAGGAGGCGCGCAAGAAAGAGAAAGAGCTGATAGAGGAGAAAGAGAAGACAATAAAAGAATGGTTCAAGTCGCGCGACAGAATGCGAAAAGAAATGGACGTTGGCTCTGTCGTTCAAGAAGGGAATGTTCACATTAATTTCCTTCGTAAACTGAAAGAAGACGAAGAAAAGAAGCAGGAAGAGATAGAGGAACAGCGCGATGTCGTTTTGGAGTGCGAAGAGAACGTTGGGAAACACAGAAAAGAATATATCGAAGCCGCAAAAGAACATCAGGTAATGGTGAAGCATAAGGACCTGTGGAAAAAGAAGGTCGCCGACGAACTTTCCAAGAAAGAAGAGAGGGAGCTCGACGAACTGGGGAGCACCATCCATCACTTGAGAAAATGGAAGGGTGAGAAGGGACAGTTCACATTATGAGCGACGAAAAAATAAGAGAGAAACCTCCAATTCCGCCTCCGGCGGAACAGCAAAAGGAACCAACAGCTCCAAAGACAAGCCAGTCCGCCTTCGACAAGGTAATGGAACAGCAGAAGACAACCCAGCAGAGCCCGACCATCCAGTCCAAGTTCTCCGATCAGGGGGCCACAGAACAGCGTGTGCGAGAGGTCTCAAAGTGGCAGGAACACGATACCGACAGACGGAAAAAGGACGACAGGGACGATTCCTCTACTAAAGACAAGACGAAGCAAAAAGACAAGAGCAGCTCCGTAACCGTCACAAAAGAGGCGGTGGTTCGCGGAGGAGAAAAACAAGGTTTTGGTGGCAGGGGCGAAGGAAAAGGAGAGGGAAGAAGCGGTTCCGGAGGCGAATTCGCCAAGCGTCAGCTGGCCGCAAAGAAGCTGCACGATATAAGAAGAGTTATATCGAACCTTTCTCAAGGATCGTTCGGAGCCAAGCTTTCCAGCGCGCTTGCGTTCTCGCTAAAGCTTCAGCCAAAGCAGGTGCAGGACCTGGTCAACAAGGTCATCCAGTCCATAAAGATGGGCGAGAGCGAGCTCGGCTGGCCGGAGCTCAAACTGATCCTTCGCGAGAACATCTTTTCGGGTTTGAGTTTGCGTTTCACGTCGAAGCATGGTAAAGTTTCGATCCAGATAGACACGGCCGACAAGAAGGTAAAGGACCTTTTCACCGCCGAGGCCTCAAAGATAAAGAAGGCCCTTGAGGAAAAAGGCGTCCTGGTGAGCGATATAAAAATAGTTTAACCAGCCAAACCGGCTTAACCGATTAAACAGATGCCCGTCAAACCTTTCAATCTTTCATGCATCAAGAAGATGTCATCCGAGGAGGTACGCCTGACCTCTCTTCTTTTCGACCTTTCACCGGAGTCTTCGTCCGGCGATCCCGTAACGGTCCGAATAAGAAAGATGCTCATGAAACATCTGGGCGAAAGGTCCTTTTTCTATCTCGACAACGTCGAATCGTTGACCTTCTCGTCTTTTCTTGGCTCGCTTCCGGAAACGGTCATCATTTCTGTGATGAAAGTTGAACCCATAAATATCAGGCTCGCCGCGCAAATAGACAACAATCTTGCCTTTCTGCTCATCGATAAACTTCTTGGCGGTACGGGTGAGTTCGCCCCCGAGAACAGGCCCCTTTCCGAGACGGAGCAGGGCGTGCTTCAGTATTTTGTCATGCAGATACTCTCCGAAATATGGAAATCATCCGGTTCAGGGGCCAGGCTTCACTTCAGATTTGAAAAGTTCGCGTTCGGCATGAAGGACCTTGAAAACGCCGGCAATTTAAAAGATGCGGCGATAAGCCTCGCCTTTAAGGTCGGCATAGGAGACCTTTCTGGTTTTATAAAGGTCATCTTTACCGGCGATTTCATAAGAAAGGCCCAGTCGCTTGGACTTGGCAAAAGGAGCAATGCGGAAGGTGGGCATTTTTCCGACCGATCTGAAAGGTATGGATATATAAAGACGACCCTCTGGGCCGATGCCGGACGGGTGACGGTATCTTCGAGCGATCTTATTACACTTGAGTCGGGCGATGTCCTTTTGTTCGATGAGTCGGGGTTGATGCTTAAAGAAGGAAAGCCCTGCGGTAGTGTTGAGCTGAAAGCTGGCAGGGGCGAAGAGGCGAGTCTTACCGCGAACATACAACCGGAAGGTAAAACTATAAAATGTACGGTGGCAGGAGGATAACATGGTTAAGAAAGAAAAAGAATTCTTGGAAGAGGAAGATGTTCTGGCGGAAGATGAAGCAGAAGAGGTACTTGAAGAAGAGGCCGCCGAGGCCGTAGAGGAAGAGATCCTCATGGAGGAGGAAGAGGCTCCGGAATCCGTCAACGAAGAGGCGGTGAAGATGACCGGCGACGTTCCTGTTCAGATCGTGGCGGTCATGGGGAAAAGGACGGTATCTGTAAAGGAGCTCGTTTCCTTTAAGATGGGGAGCGTGATCGATCTAGCGCGTCCCGCCAACGAAATGATAGACCTTGTCGCCGGAGGAAAGCTGGTCGCCAAGGGGGAACTTGTTGATATCGATGGTAAGCTTGGCGTTAGGATAGTTAAAATGGTGAGATAGAAACCCGCTCATCCTTAAGCCTGTCGAAGGATGGACGTTCATGTGAAATATGTTCTTATTCCTATTAGAGATCGCAGCCATCGCGACCGAACCCGCCACCCACTCCAGCGCGGTGGATTTCACCTTCTTGTTCATTAAAATGATAGCGGCGCTCGTAGTTGCGTGCACACTTGCCGTTATCATTCTTAAGTATGCAGTTCCAAGGCTCTCTTTTACGAAGAAGCTGTCGGCAGAAGGCCCTATCAAGATACTTAACCGCGTTTCCCTGGGTCCCAAACAACATTTGTTCTTGGTAAAGATAAAGGAAAAGTGTATATTATTGGGGGTCACGGACCATTCCATTAACCGAATAGACGAAGTTAACTATGAAGAGAAGCCATAAAAGGAAGTTCTTGGCAATAGCTCTGCTTTCGGCCGCCGCCGGCGTGTTAATGAGCCTTCCGGCAATGGCCGCCGAGGGGCGCGCAATGCAATCGATGGGGGTTTCAAGGCCTCTTGTAATGCTCGTCGTTCTGGCCGGCCTTTCGATGGTCCCTTTCGTTGTGATGATGTCGACCTCTTTTGTCAAGATCGCCGTCGTCCTTTCGCTCGTCAGGAACGCAATGGGGACCCAGCAGGTGCCGCCAAATATCGTAGTAACCGGACTTTCGCTTATACTCACTATTTACGTCATGATGCCGGTCGGGTACGAGGTCTACCGTGCCGCAGGTTCGGTGATAAATCAGGGGACCAACCAGCCGCTGCTGTCGCAGACGTCGGTGGCGCTCCTTGTTGATGCCGGCGAAAAGGGCAAGGAGCCTGTCAGAAATTTCCTGCTCAAGCACGTCCATCCGCAGGAAAGGTCGCTCTTTTACAATCTGGCGCTAAAGCTCGTAAAGAACGAAGATGACAGGGCAAAGATAACCGATGAGGACTTTGTCAATCTCATCCCCGCCTTTTGCATAAGCGAACTTACGCGGGCGTTCCAGATCGGTTTCGTCATATTCCTGCCGTTCCTTATAATCGACGTTGTCATCGCCAACATACTTCTATCGCTTGGCATGTTCCAGATATCGCCCATTACGCTGTCGCTTCCTTTTAAGCTGCTTTTGTTCGTGCTTGTGGACGGATGGCATTTGATAACTAAAGGTTTGATAATGGGATATGTTTGATATATGGAATATTTCGTAGCTCTCACAAAACAGGCGTTGTTCTTAACGCTCATTTTAACCGGCCCCCCGGTCCTTATCGCCATGCTTGTGGGTCTTGTTATCTCTATCCTTCAGGCGACGACCCAGATACAGGAGCAGACCCTTACCTTCGTTCCCAAGCTCGTTGCCGTTATCGTGACCCTGGCGGTGGCGGGTCCGTGGATGGTGGTCCAGATCATTAATTTCACCGCCCAGATATTCGACACCTTTGCCAACTACATAAAATAGCCTATGGAAGAGTTGATGGGAAGATTGGGTATTAACGCTAATTTCAGCTTTCCGCTGATATTCGCCTCCCTCATCTGGGTAAGACTTCTTGCCATCATGACCGTGGTCCCTTTTCTCTTCGGAAAGCCCGTTCCCAAGACGGTCCGTATCGGCGCTTCTATGGTGCTCGCGGCGTTCGCCTACAAATATCTTCTCCCGGCGGTCCCGCCTCCCGTTACGGAGGACATGATACTTCTTTCGATGCTCTATTTAAAAGAGGCCTTCTTCGGGCTTGTCATAGGGTTTGCCGCAGGACTTATATTTTACGGGTTCGAGGCGGCGGGCCAGATGATAGACGCACAGCGCGGAATGTCCATCGCCCGCATCTTGATACCCGAGCTTGGCACCCAGAGCTCCATTTTCGGCACCATGCTCTTTCAGCTGGCGGTCGTTACCTATCTAACGATAGGAGGACATCTGCTGTTCTTAAACGCGGTATATGAGAGCTATCAGATCCTTCCGGTCTTTGATTTTCCGGCCGTTGGAACAGGGCTCATGCCGCTTATGGATTTTTTTATGGTCCTAACGGCCAAGATATTCGTCCTGGCCGTTCAGATAGCGGCGCCCGTCATAATCGCCATTCTCATTGCGGACATAATATTGGGCGTTGCCAACAGGATAGCGCCGCAGATCAATGTGTGGGAGCTGGGTTTCAATGTTAAGGGATATTTAGGCGTTCTCGCCATTTTCTGGGCGATAACGATGGTAGTCGAGCAGATGGAACATTACGGAATTCAGTCGGTCAAAGAGTTGGGAGGAGTGATAGAATTGCTGAAGCGGGGATTTTAGGAACATAGATTAAGATGAGGATCAAGACCTAGACCGGTCCTTAGCATTCCATAAGCTGTCATAGTCATAATCAGAACAGCCAGATAGATGGACATATTTACATCAGATATTACAATT
>PCWZ01000045.1:0-479 GCA_002796305.1 Deltaproteobacteria bacterium CG11_big_fil_rev_8_21_14_0_20_49_13 | reverse complement strand
TCGAGCGACCGGTGTCCAGCTTCGCTCACATGCCGCGAAGCTGGCACCTCGGCGCTCGGGCACGGCGTTTATGGAATGGCTGCCGATGCCGTGCCCTCCGCGACGTCGCTCTCACACCTTACCCCCTCCTGAAAAACGCTTGTGTAACCTTTAAATGAAGTTGTCATTTGAGATAAGCGGGTGAATGGACAGCCAGTCACCCGCTTATCTCAAATGTCGCGGAATGGGCAATAAGTTTGAGGCTTGATCCTGATCTTAGTCTTTTTCATCGTCTTTTTAGTCCGCAAATGGTACAATTTCAGGGCGCCCGGGGGACTTTAACACATGGGAATTATTGGGTTGTGGGTGGGGGATTTTGACCCCGAAAACTCCGTAACTTGTAACTCGTGACTCGTGACTGGCAAAGGCAACGCCCTGAGAACATGTTGAAATTGTTATGTTTTTACAAGTTACAAGTTACAAGTTACAAGTTACGAAAT
>PCWZ01000044.1:46539-46681 GCA_002796305.1 Deltaproteobacteria bacterium CG11_big_fil_rev_8_21_14_0_20_49_13 | reverse complement strand
GTCAAATACCACTATATCCCGCCACACCGCCGGCGGGCAGGCGTCCTCGCGGGCGTGACACGGGTGGAGACGGCGGTCTACTCGATACGCGCTGGAGCCTTGGCGATGCCCTTCTTGCTCCGTTCGGCGGTTTATTAAATGG
>PCWZ01000044.1:31520-46533 GCA_002796305.1 Deltaproteobacteria bacterium CG11_big_fil_rev_8_21_14_0_20_49_13 | reverse complement strand
TATCATAGCCACAGGCCTTGCCGATATGTTTTCGGGTATCGCGGGGCCGCGCTTTGCCCTTGCCGGCGATACGGTAGTTGGAGGTGCTGCGGGAGTTTTTATGCCCGCCGATCCATCTGCACACGCAGAACTCGTCAGCCGCCCGATGTTGATGGCAAGAGGCCATGAAGGTAATGGCTCCGGAAGAGACAATTTGAGGCTGGTGTCACCAACCGAAGGGGTGTCGGGAAAAGGGGTAGCGGTCACAGGAACTTACCATGTTTCCACGCTACGGCCAACAAATGCCGACGCTCTTAATCATCTTGCTCAATTGGGAATTAGCGATGTATCTCCTTCGGACGCCAATGCAATAGTTACGATATTGGGGCAAGCATATTCCGTCACATACATGAACACAGATTATCCGGCTGTGGTCGTGTTGCAAGCAAATGGATCTTCACTATATAGTGTCTATGTTAGAGAATCGGAAAGTGCAACAACCGTTGTGGCCAGAGATGCCATCGTCTACACAGATCACTCAGGGCAGGAATTTATCTTTCAAAACAGAAAATATTGTCTCGCAAGCTGGTTAGATAACAACGCCTTTTTAGCCGTATCAGCAGAGAACGACGGAGTCCTGCTCATAATGACCGACGGCGATGGCAAGCCTGTGTCGGCACGGCCCGTTAGCGAAGAAGTTGTTACAAGTTCTAGCGGTTTCGCCTATGTTGTTCATGACGGCAAGCTCTATGTCGATACTACAGGAATTGAAGGTAGCCTTGAAGGCGGTTATAACGTGGCCGTCCTTCAAATGAAAGATAATGGATATGGCGCTCTGGCCTATAGACTATCAGGCTCAACGTTAGAATTTAAAGACGTGCCCGGATTACGCGATATATCTAAAAACGGGTGGACAAGATACGATCATTCGACGCTATTTAATGCTGCATTGCTACTTGTCATTCGATTGGACGAGCAAACCGGGCAACTTGGGGAGCGGCTTGATGGATCGGGATTTCTCATTCCGCCGTCGCTTCTTCCGGCAAAAGCCAGAGCCCGCACCAGCATGGCGTTTATTCCCGAATCAAATGGAGATTTGTTCAAGCTATACACCAACTATGTGGAAAGAAAAGTTATCGATGGATCTCTTCCCATATTATCATATGACGGTAGGCGGTATCTCCTTTATGCCCCAACGCCAGACGGCGGGCTTATATTTCGAATTGCAAATTCAAGTCCGAATTCATCTAATCCTGGCGATTATTTGATATTCGCACCGGGTTCTCGGCCCGAATTGGCGTACGGTATCGAGCAACCTGAAGATCCGTTGACGACAGGACTTAGAGTTGTCCCAAATACTGAAGTGATGACGTCATTCTCATTGCCAGCAGATGCACCCCCCGGCGTGTGCCTTGATGAACTTATCCAGCAGAGTAAATTGGATGAAATAGTTACCCAAACGGTCCTATTGAAAGGTTCGCTTGTCACATTGTATGACGTGCGGGTTAAAACTTACACCTATAAAACCGCTGATATTGTGGTTAGCCTGGAAATGCCGAAGGATGCGAATTCTGAGTTGCTGCCCGACAAAGAAGAAATCTTAGGCGTTCTTGAGAGACTTCCGGCCGTATTGTTAGGCGAAAGAACAAAGATCCGCGTGCTTGATCAGCAAAGCATCCCTCCAATAATTGTTAAAGAGGGGGGGGGATGTCTGACCGTGGACCTGTTCATCGGCAGCAAGGCCGAGAGAGAGCATTTTGAAATTTTATTTGTACGAGAGCTGCTACGCCGTTTTTACCAAAAACATCTGGCTATGGGCGATTCGCATATGAACCCGAGGTGGATCACAGCTATGGTTAATGATAGAGCTCACATTTCGCGAAGAGCCGCCGCCGGTCCTGAAGAAGACTTTGTAGAGACAGCCGGCGCATATCTTCTTACCGCGGGAGCGCCGGAGGATGAGGTTAACTATAGAAATGTGATGCCCGATCGTCTTTCCATATTGGACGAGATGTTTGGCTACGCTTTTCCCGAAGGCGCCGGCGCTTCTTCGGCCGCCGCCATAGTTACCAGCGAAAGAGAGCTCCTGGCATTGTATATAATGTTAAGGTTAAGAACCGCCACTAAGCAGTTAAGCGAACAGGATATAGATAGAATACTTAAGGCCGTTAGTCGGTGGGCGGACCTTGCCGAATCTGCCGGAAGAGACGACATAGCCACAAATTTGAAGTTTACGGGTCGTGGAAAAGACGGACAACGAAAGAACGGGCTTAGAGAACTTCTGGCACTCTTTGGAAGTGATGATGCGCCGGAGGGGTTCTTTAGCCGGGCGCTAGCCATTGGTATCGAACATGTAGATGAACTGGTGCCGCTTCTTGACAGGCTTCCGGTCGATACGACCCGGCATGTGGATATTATCATGGCGTATATCGGGTGGGTCTATGCATCGAGCCCAGAACGAATCCCGGAGCTAGCTGAAGTGTTCGTGAACGCATTTAAACCTGGCGTGCAAAGCAGCGCTCAGGTAGCAACGCTTAGAATAATATTAGATCAGGCGGCCATAGAACTTGGGAAAATGGCGAATGACCCCCGGACAATGTCGGACGATGGCAGATTTCAGGAGTGGCTCTTTAACCTCAAGCTTTATGAATGCTCAAGGTTCTTGAGAACGCATTATCTGACACGCAAGAATACTCAACCGGAGATTGCCTTCCAAAAGATAGTCATGCTTTACAGGGCGGTCCTTAGGCTAAAGGCCCAAGGCGTGGGAGAAGATGTCTATACAAGCTATGTTCGGGACATTGTCTCACTGGCAAATCAATTTCCAACCGACCCGCGCGGATTAAAAACAAAAATCGGTCCGATAATAACAGAGGTTGACAACGTGCTTGGCATTATAGCTGATGATCTTGGAACTGGGAGAGGTATCGTTAGGCCGGTCTCCTTGTACACGTCGTCCGCCGATCTTCAGGAGGCTCAGGCCGCGTTTATCAGCCTCATGGATAAGCTTCTGGCGGTTAATGACCATGAATACGCCGATTATTTTGCGCTGGCACAGCTTGCCCATGATCGTGGGGTTGTGGCGGCGTTCTCCGACGTCATCGGTTCGGACAGAAAACCTCGCGCTAAAATTATCGCTGTCGGTTCAAATGGAGGACCGCGCCTCTTCCCGTACGGTGTTGCAAAAACGACTGGCAAAGAAATAAATGTCTATTCTGTCCTTCGCGAGAAAAAGAGTGGTGCAGATATAGAGGTAAGATTTTCAAGGTATAGCGCGGATGGTTTTAGCTACAGAGTGACAGATTATAGGGGAAAGACTGTAGAGTACTTTTTCTATTACGGAGAAGGCAGTCCAAGATTGGAAGGCCTTGAACCAAACAATATACTTTATGTGAGCAAGAAGTGACTGGGTTATCTGATTATCACGGGTTCCCCCTTTTTTGTTGCCAAAACGTTATGCCTAATATATTGAAATTCAACACGAAAACAAGGAACTTTTATGACCGATCCGTGTCAATGCAAGGCAAAGAAGAAAGATTCCAAAGAGGTCTGTTATGAAGGCCCCAAGGAATTCACGACCGTCTCCGGGGCCGAAATAAAAGAGCTCTATTCTCCGAAGGATATCACACCATTTAATTATGATGAAAAGCTGGGCAACCCCGGCGAATATCCGTTCACGCGAGGAGTCTATAAAGATATGTACCGCGGACGAACATGGACCAAGCGCCTTTTCAGCGGTTTTGGCACCGCACATGACACCAATGAGAGATATCATTACCTTCTAGAGCACGGTCAGACAGGCCTTTCCGTTGCGTTCGATTTTCCGACCCTCATGGGCTACGATTCGGACAACAATATATCAAGGGGCGAGGTGGGTAGATGCGGCGTTGCCATAGATTCCCTTGCCGACATGGAGACCCTTTTCAAGGGCATTCCTCTCGATAAAGTAACCACATCGATGACGATAAATCCTCCGGCGGCCATCCTTCTTGCCATGTATATCGTCGTTGCCGAAAAGCAGGGCGTTTCTAAAGATAAGATAGGCGGCACTATCCAGAACGACATGCTCAAAGAGTTCATTGCGCAGAAGACGTTCATGTGTCCGCCCAGGGAGTCGGTGAGGCTCATCGTTGACACGATCGAATATTGCACAAAACATGTTCCGCGCTGGAACACGATAAGCATAAGCGGCTATCATATAAGAGAGGCCGGTTCCACTGCAGTTCAGGAGCTTGCTTTCACGATACGCGACGGAATCGAATATGTCGACTCCGCCATAAAACGAGGCCTTGATGTGGACGACTTTGCCCAGAGGCTTTCGTTCTTCTTTAATTCGCACATGGACTTCTTCGAAGAGGTGGCCAAGTTCCGCGCCGCGCGCAGGATGTGGGCGAACATAATGAAGAACCGTTTTCATGCGAAAAATCCCAAGTCGTGGCTCCTTCGCTTTCATACACAGACGGCAGGATGTTCGCTCACCGCCCAGCAACCCTACAATAACGTCATACGCACGGCCTATCAGGGTCTTTCGGCGGTCCTTGGAGGTACGCAGTCTCTCCACACGAATTCTCTCGATGAAGTGCTGGCGCTCCCCACAAAGGAGGCCGCTACCATCGCTCTCAGGACGCAACAGATAATAGAGGACGAAATAGGCGTTATCAACACCATAGACCCTCTCGCCGGTTCGTATTTTGTTGAAGCCCTGACGAACAAGATGGAAGAAGAAGCCTACAGGCACATCAAGACGATAGACGATATGGGCGGCATGATATCGGCCATTGAAGCGGGTTATCCTCAAAAAGAGATAGCCGACGCCGCTTACAAATATCAAAAGGATGTAGAGTCCGGGAAAAAGATAGTCGTTGGCGTCAATAAATATGTGCATGAAAAAGAGGCGCCCATTGAACTTCTGGAATTAGACGAAGAGGCGGAGAACAAACAGACAGCCTCGCTTGAGAAGGTGAAGGCCGCAAGGAATGCAGAAAAGGTAAAAGAAGCTCTAATAAAATTAGGCGCGGCGGCAAAGGGGAGCGAAAACACGATGCCGCACATCATAAACGCGGTCAGGGAATACGCAACGCTTCAGGAGATATGCGATGTTTTTAGAACGGCGTGGGGTGTCTACCGCGACCCTGGATATTTTTGAACTGGAGAGGTTATGTCAAAGAAAACACGTTTGCTTGTTGCAAAGATAGGGCTCGACGGCCACGACAGGGGAGTGAAGATACTCGCTCGCGCGTTCAGGGACGCCGGCTTTGAGGTCATCTATTCCGGTCTTCATCAGACGCCCGAGATGATAGCCAATATGGCCGTTCAGGAGGCGGTGGATGCGGTCGGTGTGAGTATTCTGTCGGGCGCTCACAACCGGCTCCTGCCGGAACTTGCAAAGATCCTTGCCGACAAAGGGGCCAACGAGATAAAGATATTCGGCGGCGGGATAATTCCCGAGAAGGATATTGCGTTACTTAAAAAAAGCGGGGTGAAGGAGGTCTTTCTTCCCGGGACCACGCTTGGCACGATAATCGACTGGGTCAAAGAGAATATTTAATGATGCCAGACAAGAAACTTTCAACCGACATGCTTTCACTTGCCCGCCTCATTCGCGACATAGATGACGACCTGCCCGAGGCAAGGAGCGAGCTGAAAAGACTAGCGAAATATTCCGGAAGCTCCTACATCATAGGCGTCACCGGTTCCCCCGGCGCCGGTAAGAGCACATTGATCGCCGCGCTCATAACGAAGCTCAGAAAAGAGGGAAAGACGGTCGGTGTCATCGCTGTCGATCCTACGAGTCCGTTCTCCGGAGGGGCCGTCCTTGGCGACAGGATAAGGATGAAAGAACATAATAACGATGAAGGGGTCTTCATTAAAAGCGTTGCCACTCGCGGCGCAATGGGGGGGCTTTCGAGATCGGTAGCCGACATAGCCCTTGCCCTCGAAGCTTCGGGTAAGGATGTCATCATCATGGAAACGGTGGGAGTTGGCCAGGACGAGGTGGAGGTGTTCAGGGTGGCAAGTCACGTTCTGGTCGTTACATCGCCGGGGTTTGGAGACGAGATCCAGGCGATAAAGGCCGGCGTCCTTGAGATAGCGGATACACTGGTCGTCAATAAGTGCGACCTGCCCGGGGCGGAAAAGGTCGTGCAGGAATTGAAGGAAGGGACCGATAAGGAGGTCATTGCCACAGACGCCATTCGCGGGACCGGCATCGATAGCTTGTACGAAAAACTGATCAGGGGTTCTGACGCGAGAGAAGAACGGAAAAAAGGTGCCAAGCGCGGCGCAAAGTTGGAGAAAGGGCTCGTTCAGGTGTATACCGGCGAGGGTAAAGGTAAGACCACCGCCTCTCTGGGCCTTGCCCTGCGGGCCTCGGGTCACGGACTTAAAGGATTTATAATTCAGTTCATGAAGGGCAACATTGAATACGGGGAACTTGAAGCCGCCAAGAGGCTTGCGCCGAATTTGACGATCAAGCAGATGGGCCGGGAATCCTTTGTAGATAAAGAGAACCCGGACCCCGTTGACATACAAATGGCAGGAGACGCGCTAAAACTTGCGTTCGACCTTGTGAAAGACGCTTCCATCGACCTTCTTGTATTAGATGAGATAAACGTAGCCCTTGATTTCAAGCTCGTAAAACTTTTCGATGTGCTGAAGCTTATCGATGCTAAGCCACAGACGATGGAGCTTATACTGACGGGCAGGTATGCGCCGAAGGAGATAATAGAAAGGGCAGACCTTGTCACCGAGATGAAAGAGATAAAGCATTATTACAAGAATGGGATCGATGCTAGGGTAGGTATCGAAAGGTGATTTAAATGAAAGATTACTATCAGACCTTAGGCGTTGCGCGCGGAGCTAATGACGCCGAGATAAAAAAGGCGTACAGGCGATTGGCCCGCCAGTATCATCCCGACATGAACAAGGGCGAAAAGAAGGCGGAAGAACGCTTCAAGGAGATATCGGAGGCCTATTCGATACTTTCGGACCCAGAGAAAAAGAAGCAGTACGACATGTTCGGTAACGCCCCGTTCGGCGGACAAGGCGGCGGCGAAGGCGGTTTCGGAGGGGTTAGATGGGAACAGTCGCCCGACGGGGGTTTTAAATTCTACAGCAACGCCGATGGCAGTCCCGGCCCTGAAGGATTCCCCCCCAGCGGTATGGGCGGTATGGGCGATATCTTTTCCGAACTTTTCAATATGGGCGGCGTAAAACGCCAGAAGGCCAGGTGGTCAGATTATGCCGAACAACCCGGTAGGAGGAGAAAGTACGAGTCAAAGAAGGGCGGAGATACCTACACTAACCTCGATATAGATTTTATGGAGGCGATCCGGGGGACAGAGGCAAGGCTTCAGATAAAACACGGCGACCGGACAGAAAATCTTACGGTAAAGATCCCTGCAGGCGTCGATAACGGTTCCAAGGTTCGTGTTGCCGGAAAAGGTCAGCCTGGGTTTGCCGGCGGCGAGCCGGGCGACCTCTTCATCAATATAAAGGTCAAGCCACACCCGCTTTTCTGGCGCGAGGACGCCGACATATATACCGAAGTGCCCATTTCAATATATGAGGCAACTCTTGGTTCGTCTATCGATGTCCCTACGCTCGACGGCCACGCCCACATGAAGGTCCCTGAGTTTACCGAAGGCGGTCAGAAGTTCCGTCTAAAGGGGAAGGGTTCACCAATATTGGGTAAGAAGGGTACAGGGGATCAGTATGTCGTTGTGAAGATAGTGCCACCTAAAAAACTGGATACAAAAACGCGCCAGACCTTAGAGGAGCTGGCGCGCGAGAGATCTTATAACCCGAGACTGGATTAAGTGTACACCCTTCGACTGGCTCGGGGTGGGCGGGATATCAGCAACTAAAGCCGTACGATGATCGAGGATCATCGACGCCTAAGTGCGCAAGTGACTATAGTAGATATCTTCAACTGCATCCAATAATTCTTCCAATTTTTTCAACATGGCCGGCCCTTCCATTCGAAGGCTTTCGGCTATCGACTGGAAGTAGTCCGAGGCTGGGTCTATTGTGCCCGTTGAATGGGTGATAAAAAGTCTTGCACGCGAGAGAACGACCCTGAAAAGGATATAGGCTTCAGAAAGGGTCTCGGCCTCTGTTTTGTCCAGAAGCGAGGCCTTTTCCATAGCCTTTATAAGATAAGATGCCTTCTTTTCCCGGAGCGAAGGGTCCCTTCCACCGTTCACAAGTTGCATATAATGAACGACCGACTCTATATCGGCGATCCCGCCGCGGCCTTTTTTAAGGTCGATCCTTCCTTGATGGGGGATGTTTTCAGAGGCCACTTTCCTTCTTAAGAGATCGATCTGAACCTTGATTTCATGAGGGAGAGGTAAGTCATAGACAAGATTTTCAAGGAGCGTAGAGACATTGTTGCCAAGCGTGATATCTCCGGCTATGACCCGTGCCCTTAAAAGCGCCTGCCTCTCCCAAAGGCCCGCCTCACGCCTGTGATATCTGTCAAACGCCTCAATAGAGGAGACAAGCGCCCCCTGATTTCCGCTCGGACGTAGTTCCGTGTCTATATTGTAGGCCTTGCCGTAGCGGGTGGGAAGTGTGATCATGGAGATCAACTTCTGCGATACCTTTGTGAAATATTCGTGGTTGGTTATCTTCTTTTTGCCGGTTGTTGAGCCGTCCCCTGAATATATGAAGACAAGGTCGAGGTCGGAGGCGTAGTCCATTTCGAAAGTGCCAAGTTTTCCCATGCCAAGAACGGCCAGATCGGCTTCCTGTCCTTCTTCGGTCAACGACTTGCCGTAAATGGGAAGCAGTGCCTCTTTAACTATCTTAAATGCTTCATTGATGATGGTCTCGGCAAGGCACGTGAGCCTTTCGGAAACCTCATCTATGGAAAGCTTTCCGGAGAGGTCGAGCTCCTGGATCCTTTTAGAGATATGGTTCTTGAACCACGAAAGCGAATCGACGACCTCTTCCTTGCTTTTGCAGGTTTCAAGGTTCGCCTGAAACGCCTCCAGTATCTCCATCTTTTCGAAGCTTGTGTCGAAAAGCTCGGAGAAGTGTTCCTGAACTTTTTTCCGGGCGTTGCCTAATGTATCGATAAATTCATCGAGCGAATCGAAACCGAGACGTGCCGAAAGTTCTTTTAGGTCTCCGTCATCCTTAGGTAGGGTATGTATCTGCCGGTCATCTTTCGCCTGAAGCATGTTCTCCGCGCGTCGTAACAGCAGGTAAGAGCTCCTAAGTTCGCTCAGCTTCTTTTTGGAGATGATCTTGTGTTTGAAAAGAGAATTGAGGGCGTCGAAGGTGTTCGTTACGCGCAGATCCTTTATCTTGCCTCCGTGAAGGAGCTGAAGGACCTGGGTCACAAACTCGATCTCGCGAATGCCTCCGGGCCCAAGCTTGATGTTCCGCCATCCTTCGTTCGAAGCGGTCCTTTCCAGAGAGAGCTTCGTCGCGCGTATCTTTTTGAGATAGGGTATATCGATGGACCGCCTGAAGACGAAAGGAGATATCCTCTCAACGAACTCGTCCGAAAGCGCTTTGTCGCCGGCAACGTGTCTTGCCCTTATGAGCGCCTGACGCTCCCATTCGTGGCCGGTCGTTTCATAATATCTTTCGAGCGCGTCCACAGTGTTGACGATATTACCGTCCTTGCCAAGCGGCCTTAAGTTGTTATCGACCCTGAAAACAAAGCCGTCCTCAGTAACATCGCCTAAGAGCCGTGTGAAACGGCTCGCTATCTTAGACGCCTTTTCGAAGTCGCCTTCAAATACGTAGATAAGGTCGACATCCGAGCTGTAGTTAAGTTCAAGTCCTCCGAGCTTGCCAAGGGCGATAACGGAGAACTGCGGCGGGGTTTCAAACTCACATATTATGGTCTCAAGTGCGGTCGCTATCAGATTGTCAGCCGCCTTGCTCCACAGTTCAAGGGTCTTTACGTGGTCCTCGCCTTGCTGGTCGCGTTCGATCATCTGCAAAAGCGTCTGCTTCCTCGAATTCCTGAGTTCCTTCGCCTTAATATCGTTCATTTCTTATGTTCTCAATTATAGTTTCCAGCTCTTTTTCGGTTGTTCTAAGTTTTTCTTCCGAGATCGATTCCTGATGTTCTTTCCCACCCGAACTCGAAAGGAAGAAGATGGTCACCTTGCCTTCGGCATTTCCGGTCGCCTTTGCCACCGCCAGCGCATATGCCCTCATTTGCAGGCTGTACTTCCCGGCGCTTTCTTTGGGGTCGAACGTCTCTCCCGTCTTGAAATCTACAATTTCCCACGGAGAAGCGCGTAAGCATGCCCCGAGCAAAGTCGAGGGGTGCGTAAGCGCGTGAGTGCCTAAGTTGGGGATGATGAGCATGTCTAGCTTGCCATCCACATGTTCGCCGCCTATTTTCATTAAGAAGGGGACCTCGTTCTCTGAATCGTTCGTGTTCGCAAATCGGCTGTTCTGAAATACCTTGAACTGTAGGAGAATATCGTTTCGTTCATCATGCGTTATATCGCCTATCTCAAGTTCGATCCGGGCCGTATCGAAGAGTTTTTCAGGCTCTTTCTCTCCCTTGCCGAAGATCTCGATCATTTTATGGATGATGTCTCCGCGTGTGGTCGCCGAAAGGCCTTGCGCCGTACCTATCACGGGCATAACAGGTCTTTTAATGACATATTGTGCACGATATTTCTCCGGCGATTCGGCGTATCTCTCAAGTTCCGAGACCGAGTATGTTCTTTTTAGTGTGCGCATTTTTCTATGAACAGTTTATGCCAGTCGCCATCCTTCTTGGCGCCCTTGTGAAGAGGTATGATCAGCCTCGTTTTAGCGCGTGTCATGGCGACGTAAAGGAGCCTCTCCCTTTCATCCTTATCCTCGGCATCGTTCCTTTCGCTGAGCATCTTATACTCCGGCGTTTCTATGCGATCTCCCACAGGATTATCCTCCGGCGTCAGTTTAAATGCAAGTCCGCCGTCGACCCCTCTGATAAAACACCATTTCTTTGAATCTTTTCGCCTCTGCCTTATAGTGTCGCACAGGATGACGTTATCGAACTCAAGACCTTTAGCCTGATGGATGGTCATTAAAAGTAGGTCCCCGGCACCTTTTGGAAATTCGGGTATACCGCCTTCCTTTTTCTTCAGGTCTTTTAAATATTCAATAAAATCCTTAAGCGAGATCTTTTCCTTCATGCCTACATCATTCGCAATATGGCAGAGTTTTTCCAGGTCGTCAGTCATGCCGTCCTTGGCATATGCCCTTATAAGCTCTGAAATTGAAAGGCTACACGAGATCTCGTCCATCGTTATTAAAAATGAGCTTTTGGGATGTTTGGAGATCTTGTCATAGAGGGGCATCTCCTTATCGCCGGTGCGGCAGAGAAGGAAGAGCTCTTCGTCGGTGAGGCCGATGTAGGGAGATCGTGCAATACCCAAAAGCGCCAACACATCGTTCTTATCGATGGTCACCCTTAGGGCGTTGATGATGTCTACGACCTCTTCTTTTTCGAGGAACGCGCTCCCGCCGGCCACAATATGGCTGATACCCGCTTCATTAAGCGCCTTGGTATATATCTGAGAGCTCTTGAGAGAATTGAATAGAAGGGCGGTCTCTCCTTTAAGGGAAGGGATGATGCGGGCGAGTTCCTTGGCCTCATTTTCGCGCCTATCGTCCGATCTTGCGTCCTCATCCGATGTTATCGGCAAGGTCTCCACCAAAGTCCCCAACTCCTTGTCTTTAGGAAATGTGAGGGGTTCAAAATGAGGTAACATGTCATTGACGAAACCTATGATGCTCGGGCTGGAGCGGAAGTTCTCTTTAAGGACTATCTTTTTCTTTGCACGGCCTAGCGCCTTTTTGAACTCATTTACGTTGGCGCCGCGAAACCTGTAGATGGACTGCTTCTCGTCACCGACGATGGTCAGGCGATTTGCGCCATCTTTAAAAAGAAGCGATATCATGTAGCTCTGCGTATCGTTTATATCCTGAAATTCATCGACCAGAATGTGTTTGAAGCGTTTCTGGTATCTTTTCTGCACATCCCTGTTTTCCAGAAGTCTAATGGCAAATATCTCAAGGTCGCTAAAATCGAGATTGGTGACCCCCTTAAAGCCCGCATAGACCTTATTTGCCGCGGCGAAACAGAACATGGCGGCCTCTCTCAATCTTGACTCGCGCTCGACCTCTTCTTGGTCTCCGGCCTCTGGTCTATGGCCTATGGTCTTTTCCGAGTGCCATCTATAATCTATCAACTCTTCTATCAGATCCACCGCACCCCTAAAATCGAGTTCCTCTATCAGGAGCCACGCGTTCTTATTGTTATCTTCAAGCAGAGAGAGGAGCGTCTCTTTCACCGCCTTTCGCAGTAAAAGCCCGGCGGTCTGTTCTTCCAGTATGCCGAAATCCGGATCAATTTCCAGAAGGGGGGCGTCATCCCTTATTATCTTTGCGCAGAACGAGTGGAAGGTTCCGATAGAGGCGGTAGAGATAGCGATCTCGTCGTCAACCGTCTTTGTGAGACGCTCTTTTAGTTCCAACGCGGCCTTTTCCGTGAAAGTTATCGCAAGGATGTCGTCCATGGTCGCTTCTTTTGAGTCGATAAGTCTTGCTACTCGTTCAACGAGGACGCGTGTCTTACCGCTGCCGGCGCCCGCCGTGATGGCAATGAACGTCTCCTTGCAATTGACCGCCTCTAATTGTGTTTTACTCAGTTTCATGATCGATGCGCTCATTCGCTCATGCGCTTATACCTGCACACATCCTTCCATTCACAATAACCGGGGCATTTTTCCGGCGCCGATTCAAAACGCCCGCTCTTTATATCGTCGACATATCTGATCGCCGTGTTTATTCCGGTCTCTATAAGATCGTTCCATTCATCATCGGTTACCGTTATTCGAGACGGCTTTTTCCCCATTACGTTCTCTTTAAGACTCTTTTTTATGATGCCGGTCGCTCGCTTCTGTTCCTTAATAGAATAGAGAAGGGCCGCGGCCGGTTCTTTTTTAAGGATCTTTTCGGCCATATAGGCATAGATAGGCATCTGAAGCTTTGTGCCGTTCTTTATCCCTGACTTAACGGAAGGGGTTTCGCCGGTCTTGTAATCTATTACCGTGAACGTGCTATCGTCCGAATCAATTCTGTCTATGAAGCCTTTGATCTTAACGCCCCCCGTCAGTTCGCCGTTAAACTCCAGTTCAAAGCGGCTGGGCCTTTGCGTTGCCCCTCTAAGTATCTCAGCCTCGTTCGCAAGTGCCACCGTAATATAGTAGACGGCGCGTCTCCTTAGATGTTCGACCATATCCTTATGGTACCTTGAGGTTATATCCCGCCTTGCCTCAAACGCCTTTTCGACCGAGGAAACGACCAGCTTCTTAAGTTCACTTTCAGATGTATCCTTGGATATGTAACTATTGTATATATTACAATGCGTTATAAAGAAAAGCTCAAGTGATTCATGAATCAATGTTCCGCGGTCCTTTGGCTGGACTTCGGGTGTGATTTCATCGGGGGGCTCTATATTAAGTATGCGCCTGCAAAAAAATGAGAAAGGGCAGTTCCCGTATTCTTCGAGTTTGGTGGCGCTGTGGGTCATCCCCTCAACCTGCTCCTTAAGGAGGGCTAACGGTTCTTTGGCGCTAAAATTAGTGCCGCATGAGGATGATCTGAGGATAGGTCTTGAAGGTGAGACCAAAGGGGCTTTTTTGTGCCCATATTTCATTATTAAAGGAGAAGGGGCGGCGTCCTTGCCATTCGCATTATGCGTGTGGAAGGTTGCCACGGTCTTGCCGCTTGATGCCGCCATAAAGCGTCTAACTGCCGACTTGATCTCGGTCTCTCTTTTGGGAAATATCTCATCTATCCTTGTGTCAGGCTTTGTACTTAGGGTGTCCGGTTCAGAGAAGAACGATATCTTGGCCCCAAGGCTTGGGAATATCCCTTCGTTCATATGCGGTAGTATTGCTATTTTATGTTCGTAAAGCCCTGCGTCCTCCCATGGGACAAGCCGGAAGGGAAGCCTTTCCGGCCAGGTGGGCGGCGTGTTCATTATCTCAGAGAGCATGTCTAAAAAGTCATCTCTTGAGATATTTTCGTTCATTTCGATCTCTTTTGCCTCAAAAAGAAAACGGGTAAGGTCCTTATTGATAGTGTCGATGAAATAGAGGTCTCTTGCTGAAAGACGGTCGTTCATGTTCTTTGAAAGCGAACCGTAAATATCCGAAAGTCTTTTGGATGAGATCTGTATAAGCTCATTTACAGAGGCCTCCTCCGGCAGGTTGAGCTCATTAAAGAGGGAGCTGGAGACCGTAGATGGGGCAATAGAGAATTGGATCTCTTCGGTGAAAGCGGTAGCTAGTTCCCATGCAAAGAGGCTCTGAGAGGGGAGATAGACCGCTATCTCTTCCGGAGCTAGCCCCTCTTTTGAGAGGGCGTCGATCTCGGCGCGAAGGAATTTTCTTTCGGCAAAGGGGGAGTTGAGCGAGAGGACCTCCGGTTCTATTTTTTTAGGCGTCTTGATATCAGAGAAGATTATCTTTCCGTTATTTAAAGACCTCATCCATGGCTTTAGGGTGTCAAAACCTCTGAGCTCCGGGGGCGAATCAAATTTAACGTTCTTAAGGTTCTGATATAGATCGTCCTCATCTTTAAATTGACGTTCAAGCAAGGCCTTTTCGTATGCCTCATAGGAGGCGAGAAGATCGGCCTCGCGGGGTCCTCCTCGCGTCTCAAGTATCTCTCTGAGGTTAGCGGGAGTAATAGAGTTCTTTTTTAGCTCCGATATGGCATTTGCAACCACCTTGATCACGCCTCCGGAGATGTGACGGAAGTAAGAGGTCTTTACGCCCTTAAGTATCTTGAAAAGAAGCAGGCGACGCATGTTGTGGCTTATGACCGGAAGGGAATTATCGTAATGAACGGAGATGAACTCCTTAATCGAATAGGCGGATCTCTCAAGAACAGACCCGTTCGCAGAGGCATTTAAAGCCTTTTTATTAAGCTCCTCCGCCCAGCGTGTGTTGGGAGTTATCGAGTTCATCTCCGCATTTGATAGGGCACAAAGCAGGGGCAA
>PCWZ01000044.1:27836-31471 GCA_002796305.1 Deltaproteobacteria bacterium CG11_big_fil_rev_8_21_14_0_20_49_13 | reverse complement strand
ACTATTGAGGCACCGCCATGCGAAAGCGGCGGCAACAGATAGGTTGCGTCTAAAGTTCCTTTAACCTGCTCTCTACTCTGCCCATATTTAACTGACCCCATATTTTTACGAAGTAAATCGCATTTCTTATGCCCGGCATAATCCGAATCATTGGTGATAAACCGAAAAATGTTCTTAGGCTCGCGGTTCTCCAAGAACTTTTCGAATTCATCTTTATTACCTGCGAGGACGAGAATCATCCTAACTTTTTCCATTAGCCATGCGCAGTAGATCATTCTGGGTCTCATAGACGCATGACGCTATTAGCTTAATAAAATCCGCATCATTCTTATGTGCTTTTTCAAGCGCACTGATATATTCCGACCGTTTGAGCGGCGGAATGACCGCGATAATATATCCTGCCTGCATAAGCGCCACATTCATTAAAAGTCGGGCCACTCGCCCATTGCCGTCAACGAACGGATGAATAAATACAAACTCCTTATGAAGCTTAGCGGCATAGACAACCGGATGGGTGTCTTTTTTTAAGCGTGGCAAATCCTTAATAAATTTCTGCATCATTCCGGGAAGCGCGTCTGGTGTAGGCAAAGGATATTGAGAACCCGTAATAATAGCCTGAACCTTCCGATACACTCCGGCATCTTCTTCCTTGATGCGGTGATAAAAGAGCGCGTGCAACTTCTTTATATCTTCTTCCGTTATGGTTTTCCCGGTAGCAAGCGCATACATGTGATCGAAAGCGTCACTGTGCCCTGTTGCTTCGTAATGATCTCTAAGCGGCTTTCCGGCGATGGTGAGACCATCCTCTATGACCACTTTTGTTTCCGATATAGTCAGAGAGTTCCCCTCAAGCGCATTGCTTGAATAGGTAAGCCCAATACGAAAATATTCCTTTATCTGGTGGTTCATTTCATTGCTAAAGGGGCGCAATGCGTTTATCTTTGCCTGAGCCTCATCAACCTTAGTTAAAATTTCTTTCATGTGTCCTCCGTTCTTACTGGCTTAAGAGCCAAGAAATTGCTACGAATTGAGCCGTTTAAATATTTCACCTATCCAAGCCGGGGCATAACGAATATCGCTCATAAGCTGTTTTTTATCCTCGGCTGATAATCTTCTTTTAAGCGAATTAATAATTTTCTCATCGATATTTCTTTGTTTCATGTAACGTAAAGCCTGGATAACCAAGCCGCTCACGCGACCGGCAGTCGCCATATTCTTTGGTGACGTCTTCTTAAACATAATGTGCCAGTTACCAACTTGAACCACCCGGGTAGAGCCGTCTGTTAATAAAGCAATCTTTGCCGGTACTTGATCGGACAACCCCAGCAAGTTAGCCGCATATGCTCCGGAAGGTTGAATCTTAAGATTATCTTTTTCAGCAAGCGCGGCAGTAACACGATTAACGCTTGGCGGCATCTCTCCAAAATCCGGATGCTTCCGTGGATAATCATAAAGCCCACGCGCTAATCGACGAATGTCACCAGATCGGACTAACCGGCTCAACGCCTGATCTACAGCGGCACGATTGCCAAGATCAAAAAAATGGCTTGGGGCAAACACCCATCCCTTTTTCTTGCCGATAATCCGACGAAGGATTTTACTCTCAATGGATTCTGTCATATTTATCGTTTTCTATTGTCAGAAATAATATATCGCACTTCTGACAGAAAGTAAAGCTGTTTTTAAGTTCCAGCGCTATTATGTGCCCCAATATGTCCACTGGGGATAAATGTCCACTATTTAGAGGGCATTTACGTGTCATTCCATGTCACTCAAAAACGCCCTTTTTGACCATCCCGGGCGCCCGTAGGACACCCCTAAAATCGCCTGTTTCCCGTCTAGAAACGCCTATTTCAGCCGGTTTGGCCATTGATTGAGGCCTTGAATATGAAGGGACCGGGGTCAGGCTTCGCTAATTAGCTTATTATAATTTTATGTTATCGAAAGGTCTCAATATCGAATTAGCTAAGCCCATAACTTTCAGAGGTGGCCCCATAACTGACCCTTGCTTTTAGCGGAAAAAAGTGCTACGCGGCCCTTCCATGATCGATCAAAGGGTCCTTGTAAAGCTCATCGACAGGCTTAACAGTTACCCGATAGGCCTTCCCGACGCGCCCGAGATAAGAGAGTTTCTAAGCATATTCTTAACGCCAGATGAGGCGCTCCTTGCGTCGCTCTTCCCCATGAAAGAGGCGACCACGAGAGAAATGGCTAAAAGGGCCATGTGGGGCCTTCAAAAGACCGAGGCTACGCTCGAAAAAATGGCCGACAAGGGGGCCGTTATCGATTTCAAACTCGATGAGGGCCATCACTACTGGTTCCTGACCCCTTCCATAATAGGCTTCATAGAGTTCAGCCTGATGAAGACCCACAACGAGCTTCCCATGAAGAAGATGGCGGAGCTCCTTCACGCCTACGAACACGAACATTTGTGGAAGGAAGTTTTTGGCTCGCAGACCCAGATGACAAGGGCGCTTATCGAGCACGACGTGCCAATATCTTCCGAGGTAATGACCTACGCGCAGGTGACGGAGGTGATAAAGGCGGCCGGCGGAGGGGGCGTTCAAACCTGCTTTTGTCGGCATCAGGCGCATCTTTTGGGGGAACCCTGCAAACGCGCCGGTTTTGAAGGCACCTGCATCAGCCTTGGCAAGGCTTCTGATTTCACGATAAGGCGCGGCTTTGCAAGAAAAGCAAGCGCCGAAGAACTTCTTGCGCTCGTTAAAGAGCTCGGCAAGAAGGGGCTTATTCACGTTACCGACAATATCCGCAACACGCCATCATTCGTCTGCAACTGTTGCGGATGCTGTTGCGGGCTTCTCACCGGTATAACTGAGAAAAAGATACCCCACGCGGTCTCGCCGACGCCGTTCATCTTAAAAGTGAACGAAGATAACTGCAACGGATGCGGCGCCTGCGCCAAGATGTGCCAGATATCGGCCGTGAAGATGGAAGGGAAGAAGGCGCGTGTTGACGTAAAGAACTGCCTTGGCTGCGGTTCTTGCATTAAATTTTGCAAGAAAGAGGCTCTTTCGCTTGTCGAAAGAAAAAAGAGACCAAAGCTTCCGGGGAACGTCTCCGTTCGCTTTCTAAAGATGGCGTTCGAAAAGGGGAGACTGCTCAAACTTTTCCCCGACATGTTAACTTCAAGGATGGCAAAATATTTTTAACGACAACCGAACACCGGGGTCAGGCTTCGGTAATTCGGTATTGACAAGAGTCTCACATTTTCATAGCTATGCCCTGTGGCCCGCAAACCAAGGATAGAGTTTCCCGGAGCATTCTATCACGTCATTACGCGCGGCAATGACCGGCAAAAGACATTCATCGACAGCGAAGATTACAAACTTTTCCTTGAGCGGCTTGATTTTTATAGGGAACGCTTTCAATTCGTTATCTACGCTTATGTGCTAATGCCAAATCATGTGCACATGTTGATCGAGACCGGTGATACGTCCTTGTCGCGAATAATGCAGGCGCTTCAATTTACCTATACACAAAAATTCAATCGCCGTCATAAAAAGGTCGGTCATTTATTTCAAGGCAGATACAAATTTGAGCTGGCAAAAAAAGAAGGTTCAACGCACGAGCTTGTACAGGCTATTACGGCCGATATAAAAAGCAGAATAGACCGT
>PCWZ01000044.1:271-27815 GCA_002796305.1 Deltaproteobacteria bacterium CG11_big_fil_rev_8_21_14_0_20_49_13 | reverse complement strand
GAAAATTGCAACACGTTGATTTATAACGGTTCATCCTTCGACAGGCTCAGGACGAACGAGCAATTTACGGGTTTTTAGAGGTGCCAATAAGCTAATTAGGAAACCAAAGGTGGAAAAAGTTAGCAACTTTTTTGGCGATCAACCGATAATAGTAATAGATGAGTGATAAGGACATTTGTAAATATGTTCCGATTTTGGAATCCCGAATTTGGGATTTTATGCTTGTGATTGTTCGGAAAACTGAACAGGCTAATTCCTGCGTCTCATAACTAGATGAAAAGTATTGTTTTTTTATTTTTAGAAGATGGCATGATATTTGCTTGATGAATACTAAATGTTCGGGAAGATGATTCATGAGGAATCTAATCGACCCCAACTTAAATTAAGGAGGTAGCTATGGCGATACCCGCAAACGTAGCTTCGTTACTGGGAGCAGGTGCAGTTGCAAAGTTAGATTTTGAACCTCCCACCAGAGATCCACAAGATCCACATTCAAGTGGCTGTGCCGCCGGCGGAGATTCTTTTGTTTCCGTCGATTGGTCCAAGTTCAAGCTTTTAAGCCAGGGGGTAGAACAGGCGTTTGCCATGCTAGGTCGCTTGTGGTCGGATTCGAAGCCCGCACCGATGTCGGCACCGAGGCCGGATCCAGTCACCGGACTTCAGTACACCAAATATCTTCCCAGTAATTATGGACCGAAGTATTGATGAATAATGGGGCGTTAGCGAAGGATCCAGCGTTTTTAACACGTTGAATCACCGGAGCATTCGGTCGTTCCTCCCTCGGAATGACAAAATCAATGGTTTCGATGAATTGAGACAGATCGGGAGGATCGAGAATGGCGGCTTGCGTCCCGAGCGCGAGCGGATTTTATCCGGAATACGATTCTGTCTCCGGAATAGACTCCTACTAGTGCATCGTCAATTTAATTTTTATCGACGAAGTCGGTAGAAATTAAATTGTTACGTGCACTTGTGCTAAAGACAACCAGTAAAAATTTAATAGACAATGTACTAGTGACTGCAATGATCTTACCGGCGAACCCTGTCCGTTTGTGTTCGATCACGATAACGACGGTCTGTGCGACGAGCTCGATTGCACGATGAATCCATAAATAGCCCAATCCATAAAATGTAATTTCCTCTCCAGATCGAACCTTTGCGATTTAGCGAGCCCTTGTCTTCTCGACTGCGCTCGAAGCATAAAATCTGCCCTGAGGCTGTTGACTTTGTCATTGCGAGGCCCCGAAGGGGCCGTGGCAATCTCCCGAAATCAATTAGTTGCTGGAGATTGCTTCGGGCTTCGCCCTCGCAATGACAGGCAAATCGGCATTTTATCAACAGCCTCGCCCTGACGTCAACGAATTGACACAATTATCGTTTTGAGCTTGATTTGAGTTTTGTAATCGTATAGCATATCATGGAAACTCCAAGTAATTCATGGAATTGTACGTGCCCCGAGATCAACGGGAATCGTCGCATAAGTGGCATGAGAATTGCACATTCACTGTTTGGAGAACGTTTTATGGACCAGCTAGAAAAAAATATCAGCGCCTTCTTCAGCGGTTTTGACAACATCTCCGCCGTTTATCTGTTCGGCTCACATGCCAGGGGGCTCGCCAAAAAGGGAAGTGACGTCGATGTTGCGGTCCTCTTCTCTGTATCCAATGTTCCCGACGCTTTATCGGCAATGCGGATAAAACAGGAGCTGTCCGGTCATATAGGCGGCGATGCGGACCTTGTGGTACTTAACAACGCCAATCCCGTTCTTAAAAATCAGGTGATAAGATACGGTAAAAAGATACTCGACAAAGATCATCATCACTTAAGTCTTTTTTTGATCCGCTTAATGACCGAATATGCCGATCTCAAAATTATGAGGCGGGCGATAGAGAAGAATATCCTCAGAGGGAGGGTCTATGGTCGACCGTGACATAGTGCTGGAAAAGATAAAGAACATCCAAAATTGTCTTAAACGCATAAAAGACAAGACAAAGGGCGGACCCTCATCTCTGGACGATCTGGACACCGAGGAGATATTCGTTCTGAATCTCCAGCGCGCGGTACAATCGACGATCGACCTTGCAAGCCATGTGGTTTCAAGCGAAGGATTGGGGCTCCCCGACGACCTGGCCGAGAATTTCAGATTATTGCAAAAGGCGGGCGTGATCGACGCCGTTCTGATGAAAAAGATGATCTCAATGGTGGGTTTCAGAAATATCGCCGTTCATGAGTACAGTGAAGTGGATACCGATGTTCTGAGATCTATCCTGAAGGAGAACTTGAAGGATATCGAAGATTTTTATGCATTGGTTTTAGAACGCTATAAAATGTAAGCAGGGGGTCTTGAGAACAAGGAGCGCTATTATGAAGATACTTAAATGTCTGTCATTGCGAGGCGTGAGCCGTGGCAATCTCCTGCGCACAGCCGCATTCGTACTCACCTTATTCTTCACCGCACCGGCATTTGCCGACACGATTTCCAAGGGCGCGCTCGATGGGAACCCCGTCCCCTTAATGAGCGAGCCTTTAGAGGCTATTTTTCAGAATGAAAAATCGACAGCAAGTGTATATGACATAGGTTTTTTTAGCCATTCCACCTTTCCGGATTCCGTAAATTTTTCTTCAGATAATTTGACCGCTAAATATCCTGATGAAAATGGAGAGATAAAAGAATTTTATGTTGATGACTATTATATGGTGAAAGGGCATTCGTACAGACTTCTTGAAATTCAGGATGAAGCGGAAGATGCGTGCAGTGGTATTTTTGATGATCTGGGATCGTGTGTCAACGCTCCGGGGGGCTACGATAGTTGCTGGGATAGTATTGTATCTAATATTAATAGGCCGCTACTTAAAAAATTCATGGATATAAGTTCAGCGACAAGAAGATACCTTAGCTTTTTTTCTCCTTTGTCGGAGCTTGTATACCTTAAAGATCAAATAGCTAAGGCGGCTACTCTTAGCGTCGTTTGCGACAAAGAATTCCAGTCTGAGCTTGCAACAATGCCTGAGAAGGAAGCAAACACGTTTAAGAGTGTGCTTGAAACCGCCGGGCCATTTCCCGGCGGCTTCATAGAACTGTCGCTAGCGGATGTTCGGTTTGATAGCGGTGAAAATAATAATGTTAATTTAGCTAATTGGCAAACGCCTTATAGCGGAGGATTTCCTATCCTGCCAGACAACGCTTATTCTGCAACGGCTGTCGATTTTAAAGATTCGCGGCCATACGGCATAGTCACAGTAAGCTATTCTCATAAAAATAATCCGCTCTTTTTTTCCGACTACAAGTCCGGCAAAGATTTTAAATTGATTGCTTATTATCGTTTCAACGATGAAACAGATCTGTTGGAATTATGGACTTTCGTGCCGTCGTTTTACACGAATCCTAAATGCAGTCAGTTAGCTATGATTGCAACCACGACGCCCAAACAATTGTTTGATAAGGGCTGTCTTAGAGAGACAATGCCCATAGCCGTTGCAAGTCCCAATTTTAAAGCGCAGGTTCAGGACGAGCTTTCCGACTTGGTCATAGCCGATAGAGGGATGATTTCCGATTCTTCAGGTTATCTCACATACTATTTTGGCAACGCGTTGGATACCATTTCCGACACCCCCCCATTTGCGTATCAAGGCTTCAAACCACTGCTTGGCACGGAGCCATATGACATGACTGTTGTTGACAAAGATTCCGTCCTGATAACCACGAGCGCAGGAATTGAAAAATTCTTTTTGAAGAACGGACAACCAGAGATAACGCCTGCATACACAGATAAAAACGATGATTTCAGGGCGTATCAAATAGCAGTGGTAGATTTTGGAACAGACTGTCAGGGTTTTGCGTTCACATGGGCAAAAAATTTAGAACCTTACAAAACGCCGACATTCGCCAATTATTTTACGCTCGTTAAAGGCGAAAAGAAAGACGGCATTTGCCAATATAGCGAAATAGGCCAATTTGAAGGGGGAATTAAAGAGGACGTAAACGGTCAAATTGTAAATAACGCCCAACTTTCTTCAATCGCATTTTCAGGAGCCGATTTGTCGAGAGATATTTTGGCAGGTGTTTGGGTGGGCGATCAACGCATTTATACCAATAAAGACGACAAAGAAGAGGCGAGAGCTTATTTTTTCCAGATTGCAGACGGCACAATCAGCCCATTCACAACGCCTGAAACATATCCGGTTGCCATAGGCGAACAACTTGCGTATTTAGATTCTCCAAACAATTCGAATTGCGTGCAAGGCTCTTCGAAAGTTTGCGGCGTGAGAAAATTGCGTGTGGATAGCCACATGAACCTGGGCGTGGTCCTTGGCGCCCCGATAGTATTTGAGGGGCCCAAGAAATGTAAGGAGTATGTTACTGGGGATGCTAATCTAGTAAGTGATGCCATGTCTGACAAAGAAGTTCCTTCATGGTACAAAGACGACAGCGGGAAAGACTGGGACACTGGTGGTTTAAATGGAAAGCCCGACGGCGTGCCGGATTTTTGCCAGTGCGAGAGAGATATCGATAAGGATGGTTTTAATGATGCGGATCCAGAAAATATCCTGCTTTCAAACCTCAAGTGTGACAACTGTCCCGAGAGTGTTTCGACTCTTTGCTTAACACCGGGACCGACTATTAACGGTTGGCCGTATCCACCAGCTGAAACGGATGCAGGAAAATGTTATAACCCTGATCAAAAAGATACCAGTGGCGATGGAGTAGGGGATATTTGCGAAGGGCTGAAATGTAAAGTTGGTGATGAGATAATACACATGCCGCCGGTAAATATTATTTCTGACAAAAAAGGACCAAAAGGCGAAAGTTGCTATGAAAATGATGCCGATTGTGACGGGTGGTCTGATCTTCCATATGGGAAGATTCCATGCGATAACTGCACGCCACCAAATTCATATTATCCCCCTCAACCTGGCTCAAAAAACAAATATTATAATCCAAAACAACTCAAGCCATGCACACCAAAAACAAACCTCAACCTCCCAAGCTTCATCACATCAGCCTATGCCGAAACCCCAGCAACCAATAAGACGATGAACGAGGCCGAAGCTTCTGCCGGCAAAATGAGCATAAATAATCCTTTAAGCACCGGAACTAGAATTGGAGTTGAGGCAGAAAAAAGGCCAGAAGCTACCCCTGATATTCAAATAAATTATAAATTTCAAATGCCGGAACAGAAGATCGTGACAATTCCTCCTACACCGCCACCCAGCTCTGCTGTTGAAGAACAGCCAACTAATCCGAAATCGAAGCCATTTCTCGCAAAACCCGGAGCCGTCACTGTGCTTATAAATAAAACGCTTCCTTTCGTTTCACCGCTTCCGCCGCTTCCTCCTCCTCCCGAAATTATTCCTGCCGTCGGCTCCTGCACGCAGGAGGTGGGGCGCGACGGTCATGTCTCGATAGGTTTTGGCGAGGCGGAAAGCAACGCGGACAAGTATATCAAAGGCCTCAACTTAGAGGTCGCGAAAATAATCGCCAACGCCTACAACTCAAGTAAATACAAAAAGGAACATGGCCTTGCAAATGTCGCCCCGGAAGATGTCAGGGCCGACGTATTTGTGGGCGAAGGCGGCTATTATAGGAACGTATGTTTGATAGCGAAGGGGAGCGATATCAGCAATTCGCTGTCCGGATGGGGTATCTGGCAGACAGCCGGCGCGCCTTTTGATCCCAAAAATTTCGGCAAGGGAGAGAACGAAAATATGCGCCCTGTGTTCCCTCCGGATGAGAGCGAAGTTGTCTTCTCGTCCGGCAAAACGGAAAAGGTCGCAAGAAACGACCTGCTCAAGAATTCGGCCACGAGAATAATAGCCTCAAACGGCGGTCCTGCCCAAAATGAGGCGATACTGACAAGCGCCAGCGCCGCTAATATCGCTCCTTCTATCGTTGCCAACTCCAAGTATCAGTTCACCGTCCCCGACGGCAACGTTTTCCTCGATCAGAGTTCGCCGGCGGACGCAACTGCAAGCGTTGCCGCCGACCTCGGTGCCACCAAAGGTGACCCGCTGATGAGGGTCAATGTGCGATCGATCCCCGCGGGTTCGTTGAACATAACAAAGACCTCCTACAGTACAGCGCCTCCTGTGGATACGGAAACGGTCGAGTTCTCCATGGAAGGGTTTGCCCCTTACGATGTAGGCTCGTGGTATCATCCGGACATGGCCGGACCTCTGCTACAGGAGAGGGGTTTTGATCCAAATTCCATCCTTGCCTGCATCAAAACGGCGGCCGAAGAAGTCGCAAATAACGAAGCCGATGCCGTAAATATGTCGACCGTACTTGATAAGGCAAATGCCGACGGTTGTATGTCCGGCTGGGATACAACAGGATGGTTGGACCTTAAATATGCGGCATCGGTCGGCGATCCCGGAACCGTAAATGTATACAAAAAGGTCGTACCGCTCGGCGCGGCCGGAGAATCGATGTCATCCGGAGGCTGTTCCTGCAAGAACAACATAAGCGGCAGCATTCCTGCCGGCGCCGGAACGGTCCTGCCGTTCCTGCTGTCGCTTGCGGCGGTCATGACCTTACGGGTTCGCCGTAAGCACTAATCCATTCCGGGGACACGCACTTATAATTTTCGAATTTAAGTGCGTGTCCTCGATTTCCTCTTGCATAACAAGTACTTATTTGCTACACATTATACGTTCTTGTTGGGACCGCTCATGGTGAGCCTGTCGAACCATGAGAGGAAAACAATAGTTCGTTTCATCCTTCGACAAGCTCAGGATGAGCGCAAGGGCTTTATATGCGAAAAATTCTATTTGCGGTTCTTTGTCTTACCTTAATTTCGACGATAGCTCATGCACGTTATCAGGAGGTTGATGCCATCATCTTCAACCCCGTGACCGACGGCGGCAAATACGTTACCATTCAGGAATCTTCGACGTTGCCGCAATGGCGCTTCAACGCCGGCTTTTATCTTGACTACGCGCGCAAGCCGATAAGGGTCAGCACATCGGTCGGAGAGAGACCGGTGGTCGACGATATGCTGATATTCAACGCGCTTGGAGCGGTCGGTTTTACCGACTGGTTCGAAGCAGGCTTGAATCTTCCCGTTATCGCCTACGAAACGTGGGCGAACCCGGATTCCATCGCCGTTGATAAGGGAAGCTACACGGGCCTTGGCGATCTAAGACTTGAATTAAAATTCAGACTTTTAGACATTGAAAGATATCATGTAGGCATCGGCATCCTTCCGTTCGTGACTTTTCCGACCGTTACGTCGAATCTTCAGTCCAAGTCAAGCTCTACCGTTCCCGGCGGATGGACGAACGGCAAGTTCGCTTCCAACGAGTCTTTTACCTA
Source organism: Deltaproteobacteria bacterium CG11_big_fil_rev_8_21_14_0_20_49_13 (assembly GCA_002796305.1). Lineage (NCBI taxonomy): Bacteria > Deltaproteobacteria > Deltaproteobacteria bacterium CG11_big_fil_rev_8_21_14_0_20_49_13. The sequence continues at coordinate 20,503 of PCWZ01000044.1, read as the reverse complement.
CGGGGGGAAGTTGATAATAGAAGGCGATATTATGAACCGCGTCTGGCTCGCTCTGAACGCCGGCTATCAGTTCTTGAAATATCGTCAATATTCCACGCTTAATTCCGACGCCTGGGTCGATAATGTCTTGACCTTGGGCGGCGCCGCGCATGTTAGAATAAACGATTCGTGGAGGATAATCGGAGAACTTTATACCGAAACGGTCGCAAAACCTTTTTCTAACGCGTTCCAGAACAAACGTCAGACGCCGACCGAGGCCGATCTTGCTGTCAGATATCAGCCGCAGAGCATACCTGATATTCGCGGTTTAACTTTCACGCTCGGTGGTGGAAGAGGCATCATTTCGCGAGGAATAGGCGCTCCCGATTTCCGCATTTATGCCAGCGTCAATTTCCGCAAGCCCAAGATCATCGAGTTGCCGCCGCCGCCACCTCCGGCAGAGGTTGAGGCGATGGTCACGGAAAAGATCATTATCACCCAAAAGATACATTTCGAGTTCAACAGGTCTAACATCAGACCCATTTCTTTCCTTATACTTGACGACGTTGCCGAGCTCCTGAAGAAGAACCCTGGCATTAAAAAGATCGAGGTCGCGGGTTACTGCGACGGTATAGGCGGAGATGCCTACAATATAAGGCTGAGCCAGAAACGCGCCGAGTCCGTTGCCAACTATCTCATCGGCAAGGGTGTTGACCGCTCGCGTCTTGTTGCCAAGGGTTATGGCAAATCCAATCCTATAGCCGATAATAACACTACCGAAGGCCGAGCAAAGAACCGCCGCGTTGAGTTCACCGTGCTTGAATAATAATGTTTAAGCTCGTTCGCCTTTCGACAGGCTCAGGGTGAGCGAGGTTTTCACCCGTCCGCTCATCCTGAGCCTGTCGAAGGATGAACTCATTCGTCATTGCGATTTGGACATTGGGCATTAAATGAACGACCTACAAACATCCATCCAATACATCAAGGGCGTCGGCCCCCGACTGGCATCTGTACTCGGCAACCGCCGTCTTTACACCGTTAACGACGTCCTTTTCCACTTTCCCTACAGATATATCGACAGGCGGGAGATAACCTCCATCAAAGATGCCGCCCCGGGAAAAGAACGGACGATAATTGGCGAGGTTGCCACAAGCGGCGTCTCTTTTTTGGGGCGGAGCCGCAAGCGCATATTCGAGGTGATGATTACCGACGGCAAGGGTCTTGTTTCGGCAAAGTGGTTCCATTTTAACAAGAACTTCGGCGAGCAGTTCCGAAAAGGGACCAAGGTGCTTTTTGCCGGCGAGTTGACAGAATACAACGGAATGAAACAGTTCGTCCATCCCGAGACCGAAGTCCTTGGCGACGACGACTCACCCGAGATAGGCGGCAAGATACTTCCGATCTATCCTTTAACAGATGGCGTTTCTCAAAGGCTCTACAGAAAGATAATCAATAACGCCTGGGAAAAATATTCGCACGAAATAAAAGATGTCTATCCGACAGAGTTTGCCAAAAGGCATGAACTAACAGGCATTAAAGAGGCCGCGCAATTCCTGCACTTTCCGCCCAAAGAATCCGAGACCGAAAGACTTAATTCGTGGCGCACCCCAGCGCACAGGACCATTATCTTTAGCGAATTCTTCATCCTAGAGCTGGCGCTTGCCATGCGGCGCGCCTCCAACGAAAAGGAGAAGGGAATATCGTTCGATTTCAAAAAGGACGAATATGAAAGGTTCTTGGGCACCCTTCCTTTTGAGCTTACCGGGGCGCAGGAGCGGGTGATAAGGGAGATACGCCAAGATATGGCGAACGGCCATCCCATGAACAGGTTATTGCAGGGCGATGTGGGGAGCGGCAAAACGGTCGTGGCCCTTGCGGCGGCCCTTCAGGCGGCGGCAGACGGTTATCAGGCGGTCTTTATGGCTCCTACAGAGATACTGGCCGAACAGCATTTAAAGAGCATGGAACCCATTGCCGAAAAGTTAAGGGTTCCGTGCGCGTTACTGACGGCCAGCGTAAAGGGCGATGCCCGTGCCTCTATTTACGGCGGCGTTGCAAAAGGCGATATTCAGATACTCGTCGGAACCCATGCGGTGATCCAGAAGGACGTTAAGTTCGCCAAGCTTGGCCTGGCCATAATAGACGAACAGCACAGGTTTGGTGTGGCCCAGAGGATGGCCCTTCACAAAAAGGGGGCCTCGCCGGATGTCCTTGTAATGACCGCAACGCCCATTCCAAGGACCCTTGCCATGACGCTTTACGGTGATCTTGAGGTATCTGTGCTGGACGAACTCCCCAGAGGGAGGAGGCCCGTAATCACAAAGTCCTACAGCGATAGACAGCGGGAAAAACTTCATGCAGGCATACGTATGGAGCTCGAGCGGGGTCATCAGGCCTATGTGGTCTATCCCTTGATAGAAGAATCGGAAAAGATAGATCTTAAGAACGCTACTGAAGAGGCTGCGCTTCTTTCTCAGGTCTTTGCCCCGACGTATCGCGTGGAGCTTCTGCACGGTAGAATGAAGCAGGAGGAGAAGGAAAGGGTGATGCGCGATTTCAAGGCGGGGCGCGTCCATATTCTTGCCGCGACCTCTATTGTAGAGGTCGGCGTTGACGTCCCCAACGCAACGGTCATGGTCGTTGAGCATGCAGAGCGCTTCGGGCTTGCTCAACTGCACCAGTTAAGAGGCAGGGTTGGCAGGGGAGATGCGCAGTCCTTTTGCATCCTTATATGTTCAGGATATTTGAGCGAGGACGGCAGGGCGCGCCTCAATATAATGATAGAGACGACCGACGGGTTCAAGATAGCCGAGGAGGATTTAAAGATACGCGGTCCGGGGGAGTTCTTAGGGACCAGACAGTCGGGGTTGCCGGAATTCAAGCTCGCCGACCTTATTAGAGATGCCGGCATGTTGCAGACAGCGAGGCAGGCGGCATTTGAGATGATAACCGAAGATCCTAAATTAGAGTTGCCGAAGAACAGGCCGTTCTCGGAACTAATGAAGGAACGAGGCAATATCGAACTGGGAAAAGTTGCTTAGTATATGTCATTGCGAGCCCCAAAGGGGCGTGGCAATCCCACGAATACAATCGGGGGATTGCTTCGCCTACGCTCGCAATGACACGTTGGTAATTATGAAGCCTATAAAAAAACTAAACCTCTCCTGCATGGATGTTCATAATATAAAGGCACAGCTTCGCAAACACAAGCTTCACACCGTTTGCGAGGAGGCAAGGTGCCCGAACCTGGGCGAATGTTTTTCGCGCGGGACGGCAACGTTCATGATACTTGGCAACACCTGTACGCGTTCGTGCAGATTTTGCAATGTGCGTTCCACCCTTCGACAGGCTCAGGGTGAGCGGGGCGCTCAGTCGCTCATCCTGAGCCTGTCGAAGGATGAGTTGCTTTCACCTCCTGATCCGCAAGAACCGGCCTCCATTGCCCGAATGGTCTCGGAACTAAAGCTCAAACACGTTGTAATAACTTCTGTCACCCGCGACGACCTGCCGGACGAAGGGGCCGGACACTTTGCCGCAACTATCAAGGCTCTTAGATCGCTCATGGTGAGCCTGTCGAACCATGGACAGTCGCCCATCCTTCGACAAGCTCAGGATGAGCGACCGATCACTATCGAAGTTCTCACGCCGGATTTTCATGCCCGCCCCGAATGTTTAAAGACCGTTTGCGATGCAGGGCCCGACATTTTTAATCATAATATAGAGACCGTAAGGCGACTGACTCCTGCCGTCCGCTCGCACGCCGACTTCGACAGGTCCCTTAAGATTTTAGGCTGGATAAAAAATAGTTATTCTAATATAATCACCAAGTCCGGAATAATGGTGGGGCTTGGCGAGAGCATGGGCGAGATTAACGCGACCTTGAATGAACTGAAAAACGCCGGTTGCGAAATGGTAACGATAGGACAGTATCTTGCGCCAAGTAAGACCAACGCACATGTTGAAAAATATTACAGTGAGGAAGAGTTTAGAGAGCTTAAAGTAATGGGTGAGAATATCGGGATAACAAGCGTATTTAGCGGAGTTTTTGTTAGGAGTTCCTATATGGCAGAACAAATATTTGTTCATGGTTCGGCAGGCTCAGGATGAGCGGGTTTTTATACCTCGCTCATCCTGAGCCTGCCTGCCCTGAGCGGAGTCGAAGGGTCGAAGGATGAATAAAATAGGAGGATAACATGGATCGCAATTTAGCCCTTGAACTTGTTCGCGTGACCGAGGCGGCGGCAATATCTTCGTCACGTCTTATGGGACGTGGTAATGAAAAACTTGCTGACCAGGCGGCGGTTAACGCCATGCGAAGGTCGCTCCAGACCATCAGCATCAGGGGAACGGTTGTGATAGGTGAGGGTGAACGCGACGAGGCCCCCATGCTTTATATCGGTGAAAAGGTCGGTCAGTGGAACGATAACGATCCCGAGGTGGATATTTCGCTAGATCCTTTAGAAGGGACCACAATAACGGCGCGCGGCGATCCGAACGCCTTGGCAGTTATAGCGGCGGCGGACAAGGGTAACTTTCTCAACGCGCCCGATACCTACATGGAAAAGATAGCCGTTGGCCCTTCGGCAAAAGGCGTTATCAGCCTGAAACTTTCGCCCACAGAAAACTTAAGACAGATAGCCAGGGTCAAGAACTGCGAGGTGAGCGACCTTACCGTTATAATACTGGACAGAACGCGCCACGAAGACCTTGTTCGCGAAGTGAGGGAATCGGGGGCCCGCATCAAGCTCATTCGCGACGGTGACGTTTCGGCGGCCATAGCAACGTGCAGAGAATCCCGCGGCGTTGACGCTCTTATGGGAACGGGTGGGGCGCCTGAAGGTGTGCTGGCCGCCGCGGCGCTTAAATGCATCGGCGGCGATATGCAGGGAAGGCTTGCCTTCCGCAACGAAGAGGAAAAGAGCCGTGCACTAAAGATGGGAGTGAGTGACCTTAACAAGATATATAATGTAGATGAGCTCGCAAATGGGAACGTGGTCTTTGCGGCAACTGGAGTTACACACGGCGATTTTTTGAAAGGGGTCGTATTTTTCGGCGGCGGCGCCGTTACGCACTCCGTTGTTATGCGTAGCGAAACAGGAACGGTGAGATATATCGAGACCCATCATGATTTCAAGCGCAAGCCAAAATATTCGTGGGAAGAATAATGGCAAGATGCGCTCATGGTGAGCCTGTCGAACCATGAGAGATAGCGAAGGTTTAATAAACTATGCCCGCTATCAAAAGGTCCATAACGGTGAACGCATCGCCAAAAGAGGCGTTTGATGTTGTCTCCGACTTTGAAAGTTATCCGAAGTTCCTTCCCGAGATATTGGACGCGACAGTTATCAAAAAGAACTCTAAAGAAATCGTTGTAAGGTTCAAAGTAGAGCTCTTGTTAAAGAGCGAATACACCTTAAAGTTCCACTTGAAGCATCCAAGTCTAATATCCTGGGAGCTAGTTAAGGGCGATAACATGAAATCGAACACGGGGGAATGGTCACTTGAGCCGGAAGGAAAAAATAGGACCAAGCTCACATATTCGGTCGAAGTTCAATTCGGCTGGCTCGTGCCCAAGGCTGTTGCCGAAAAACTTATCGAATCTCACTTGCCAAAGATGCTGAAAAATTTTAAGACAAGGATAGATGAAAGAGAATAACGAAAAATACCTGCCGACGTTAAGACACGAACCTTCACAGCTGGTGCCGGTCGATCCCTTAAAGGCTTATCTTTCCCAGGTGGCCGCATATCCGATGCTCTCCGAAGAAGAGGAAAAGGAACTTGCCAGGCGCTTTCATGAGGAGGGAGATGTTGAGGCGGCAAAGAAGCTGGTCACTTCTCATTTGCGCCTCGTTGTGAAGATAGCCATGGAGTACAAGAACGCCTATCATAATGTGCTGGACCTGATAGGCGAGGGAAACGTTGGGCTCATGCATGCCGTGAAGAAGTTCGACACCACAAAAGGCGCGCGTCTAGGCCATTATGCGACTTGGTGGATCAGGTCATATATATTAAAGTATATATTGGACAATTTCAGGCTGATAAAGATAGGTACCACCAGGAACCAGCGAAAGCTCTTTTTTAACCTGATGCAGGAGAAGCAAAAGATCGAACAGATGGGCTATTACGCGGATTCGAGGCTTTTATCCAGCAAGCTCGGCGTTGACGTGAGTGAGATCGAGGAGATGTCGAACAGGCTCACACATCCCGAGATCGGGCTGGGAACCCCGGTTTCTCACGAACCCAAAAGCGCCATTTTGGAAGATTTCATTTCGGACGATGAGATACCCATGGATGAGAAGCTTAGCAACAAGCAGATGAGCGATATCTTTAAGGAGAGGCTGGAACAATTTTCAAAAGTTTTGAAGCCGCGCGAGGTGAAGATATTGCATGAAAGGCTTCTTTCAGAAGTTCCTTTAACTCTGCAAGAGATAGCGAATGAATATGGTATCTCCAAAGAAAGGGCCCGCCAGATAGAGGCAAGGCTAATGGAGAAGCTAAAGGGCTACTTTAACGATATTAGGCCATAGGGGCCCTTATAGCCCAATATATTTTTTAGACATATGAGGTCGCATAAGAGATATTATGTCAAGTTGGGGATCGCGAGGTTAGAACCACCGGTAACCACCGGTCACGGAGCAAATAGTCTAAAATCCTATCTAGAACCATCGTTTGCAAATCCTTATAATATTTGCTCCGTGACCGGTGGTCTCTCCCCTGAATTTTTCTAGCAACTTTTTCTGGTTTCTGCCGATAATAATGATAGAGGTCATTTATGAACCGTACTTTCATCTTTTCCTTGATCATATTGGGATTTTTGGCCGGCTGTGGCGACGGGACAATGCCGGCACTTCCTGAGGCCGGCGGTCCTGTAGCGGCAACATCCGAAACCCCAACAATTAACCCCCTTATAGTGAATACGGTCAGGACCCCCATGCAGGCCATGCTTGATGTTATTCAGAGGTGCCCTACGGCCATTTCGTGCAACCCTAATATGCACACTATATATGAACTTGCCCAATCAGGCATGCTCACCGGTACGGAGACACCAAGCGCCGTTGTGGCCCCGAATGAAGAAATTAATGAAGAGGCCCTTGCCCAAGAGGCCAGTGAAATACCCATTATACAACCCAATTTAAGCGTTAACGCCAACACCTTGATGATGTTTCAAAGCCCCATTAAATAGGACTAAATACCCCGCAAGATCTTGTCAGACAAGCATTTGAGCCGTTATTCTATTGATAACCACTGATATTATTGCATATTATTTTATACGGCCCGCTAACCCGCTTGGCATGCGGATTGCAAAACAAATAGTTAGCAACTTTTGGAATTTTTGACCGATAATAATAATAGGAGGAGTAAAGAAAGATATGAAGGCACAGACAGCAAAAATAGTATGTTTCGTGCTGGTAGTACTATCCGTATGGTTCTCATTCAGCTTTAGGGGCGGAAACGTCTTTTTAAAGGTTGGCACATGGGAACGCCTCATGCATAGGTCGCAGGCAGTAATGCAGGTAGTACCGCTGGCTGTTGTTGCCGAAGAGACCGGCAGCAGCGGGGATAGCGGCGAGACCGACTTTGGCTAACAAAAGGGTCGGACCCCTAGAGGGGGGTATTGTAATAAAATCGTTTCATTCCGCTAATGGCTTCATTTTATTCGCGTCCAATAAAAATATTTCAGTGATTTTTATAGAGCCTTTTCTTGACTTACCGCCACTAATTCCTTAATAATACCGCACCAATGCAGAACCGTTCCATTAAAGACGCCCTATCTTTAGCCACGGAGCACCAATTGAGCCTACAATCAGATGACGGCTACTGGTGGTATACCCTTGAGGCCACCGAGTATATCTGCGCGGAATATATCTTTTTAATGCACTTCATGGGCGAGGTGGATGGGGATGTAGAGGCCGGCCTTGCAAGACGTATTATATCATGCCAGAGGCCCGATGGCACATGGAGCCTTTATTACGGCGGTCCCCCCGATCTTTCGACCACTATCGAGTGTTATTGGGCGCTAAAACTGCATCTATCGTGCATCCCGAGCCCGTCGAAGGATAAAAGATTATCACCCTTCGACGAGCTCAGGGTGAGCGATATCAAGCGCGCTTTAAACAGTTCTCTTGAATTTATCCTTTCAAAGGGCGGTATAACCCACGCCCGCATTTTTACCAAGATCCATATGGCGCTCTTCGGCCTCGTTCCGTGGGATGCCTGCCCCGCCATGCCGCCGGAACTAATGCTGATGCCCACATGGTCGCCGGTGACCGTTTACGAGTTCTCCAGCTGGGCGCGCGCATGCATCATTCCCCTTCTTATAATAATGAAGAAGAAGCCCGTAAGACCACTTGCGTGTCATTGCGAGTCCCGACATGCGTCGGTACGAAACAATCCGGTGGATAAACTGGATCGCCACACTTCGCTCGCGATGACAGAACCGTTTAATCTTGACGAACTCTTTGCCGAGCCGGCTTCAAAAAGGAGCTGGGAATATAAGTCCGATACGGCGTTCCTTTCATGGGAACGCTTCTTCATAAATCTCGATAAGGTGCTCAAGGTCACCACCAAATTGCCGATATCTCCGTTCGACGCACCGGCCATTAAAAAGTGTGAAGAATGGATACGCGAACACATTGAAAGGACCGAAGACATCTTCCCCGCCCTTGTCTACGGCGCAATGGCACTATCGAGCCTTGGGCATACTAATTCGCACCCGACAATTCGCAAGGCGCTAAACGCGTTAAAAAGTTTCCAGCAAAGTTATGAAGGCGATGAACTGCCTGCAACTTGTGTCATTGCGAGCGGAGCGAAGCAATCCCCTGCAAGAGATGCGGGGGATTGCCGCGTCGCCCAAAGGGCTCCTCGCAATGACATGCCATTCATCCATCAGCAATGCTGCATCTCCCCCGTATGGGACACGCCGTGGCAGCTAACCGCCCTTCTTGAAGCCGGTGTGCCGAGCAACGATCCTCGTCTGCTCAAGGCCGGAAGATGGCTCATCTCAAAGCAGATAACAAAAGTTTACGGCGACTGGAAGTTCAAAAATCCCGATGTCAAACCCGGCGGTTGGTCGTTCGAATTCGAGAACGATTATTTTCCGGATGTCGATGACACGATACAAGTACTGCATGTCCTGAACCGTCTGGCGCTACCGGAGGCGGAGAAGGTCCCTGCCATTAAACTCGGCCTTGAATGGGTCCTTTCTATGCAGAACGACGACGGCGGTTGGGGCGCTTTCGATAAGAATCAGAACCTGAAGATAGTGAACCGCATCCCCTTTTCCGACCATGGCGCCTGCCTCGACCCGAGCTCGCCGGATATTGCGGGGAGGATGATAGCACTATTGGCGGAACTCGGTGTCATTGCGAGGAGCGAAAGCGACGAAGCAATCCCCCGTTGTAAACTAAGTGAACTGGATCGCCACGCTTCGCTCGCGATGACAAGGGCTCTTGATTTTCTCTCCCGCACGCAGGAAAACTTTGGCGCGTGGAGCGGACGCTGGGGGGTGAATTACATCTACGGCACGTGGTGCGTGCTTACAGGTTTGGCCGGCATTAAACCGCTCATCCTGAACCTGCCTGCCCTGAGCGGAGTCGAAGGGTCGAAGGATGAATGGCAGAATAAGATCAATAGGGCTATCGACTGGCTGATCTCTATTCAGCACGAAGACGGCGGTTTTAGCGAGCATCCGGAGAGCTACAGGTTCGGAAAATATCTCCCCTACCCTCGTGAGCACACCGCTCATCCTGAGCCAGTCGAAGGACCGGCCGGCATCCCCTCTCAAACCGCCTGGGCGCTGATGGGATTGATAGCGGGTCGCGATGTCATTGCGAGGAGCGACAGCGACGAAGCAATCCCCCGCAATAAACTTTGTTCGGGAGATTGCCACGCACCTTCGGTGCTCGCAATGACAAGAGCGGCAAAATTTTTAACGGATAATCTACGCGCAGACGGCACTTGGGATGAAAAGGAGTTCACGGGCACCGGCTTTCCCAACCACTTTTATATCCGCTACCACGGATACCGTCATTTCTTTCCTCTGCTTGCGCTTGGAAGATACTCGAACTCATCACTTTGAAATGTACCCATGTATCTCTTTGATGAAATCGGAAAAATCGCCAAGGCCGTCTTTAAGGCGAGCATAAATCAAACTGTAATCTATTCCCATGTAATCATGAACCAGCAAGTTTCTGAAACCACCAAGGCCCTTGAGCTGTTTTGCAAGCCTCCGACTAAGAACTTTATTGTCCCCCAAAATTTTAATTATATCCTCATAGTCATTGGGAATGCCGAGCCCATCTTCGACAATGATATGCCCACCGATGTCAAAGATGCACTCCGCAGCAACTTGCAAATTGCGGTCAGCAAGGTCACGAGGCACATAATTTTCCTTGTTCAGAAACTCTTTCTTAGTGAGTTTTGCGAGTTCTTGCAATTTGGCAAGCGAAAGCTCTAATTTTTGCAACCTTGTAAGAACAGTTTCCTTTGAAATGACCAATTTTACCCCCTTTTATTCGTTCGGATAAAGCGTCAAATTGTATCTGGCGAATTTTTTTTGTGTCGAAATAACGGCTATATGCCGCTACAGTGAAATCTATAAAAACTTTTTTATCTCTTATAAAAATGGGTCTACCGTGGGCAAGGACTTCATAGGCCAAAAGCGGAGAGCTTTCATTAAGCATGACCACGTCTTTTGTGCCCTTCAGAGGACAATCGGCCATGAACTTCAGGCTGTGTTTATAGAGATCGGAATGGCTGACATTCGCAGACATATAAACGGCAATATCGATATCGCTTAAACGATTTGCGCCGCCCTTGGCATGCGAACCAAAAAGGCACGCAAATAGAACGCTCGGCGTCTTTTTAAAATATTCCATGGCCTTATTTAGCTCTTTGGCATTCATAAAATTAGGCGCGGCTATCGCGTGACAACTTTCCTCTTCTCCAAATAATCAAGCCCGCGACACCCGTCAGGCTCATCAGATACGGCAATATAATTTGCCAAATCGATATTGGCGCGGCGCCTAATCGGCAACCGCAGTCGCCTGACGGGCCGGTGCTGCCGGCGCACCATGCGGCATCTTTGTTTATATCAGCGGAGCAGTCGCAATCGACAGCGTCCTTATTTATGTCAAGGCTGCAGTCGAGAGGGACCGTGCACAACGGATCGCCTTCGGCGCATGGTTCGCAGGAAGGGGCATAATCCCCGTAAGGGGCGCCGGGGTCCCATTTGTAACCGGTCTTACAGACGCAGATGTCATCTTCTTCTATGGCATCGACATCCTGGTCCGAGCACTTCTTCCCTGCAACGGGGGCAATGCACTCGCCCGTTAATGCGATGATATAGGAAGAGTTGGAACACTGGCACTTGCCGTTTATCACCTTTCCCGAACACGTTACGCATTTGGCGTCCTGATCCTTACGCTCAGGATATTTTGTGGAGCCTGCGTTACAGACGCAATCCCCGGAGGCGCCCCTTGTTGAGTTTTCGTCACACTTGGGCAGGCAAGCACTCCCAACCTTGTCCTCATTATCCTGGCATGCAACCCCGCATATACAATCGGACTGCATGACCATGCCCTCTGCGCAGTTCTCTAAACACGCTCCACCGCATAGGGTGTGCTCTTCGTCGCAGACACACTTGCCTTCTTTGATCGCAGAGCCTTCACCGGTGCAAGGTGTGCAGACACCACTCTTCGAATAGTAACCTTCCGCTTCGTTGCATTGTAGACAAGTTCCGTCTAGACTCATTATGGCACAATTATCCGGGTTCTTTAAGATTAGAGGATCGCTAAATTTAGTTGTGCCTGTACCTTCGCAATGGACCAGCATGGCAATACTGTCTCCGTCTTTCAAGGTGGTATCGTCGGTACCTGTTTTGATATTAGCCGTTTTGGGAATTTCAATGTACTTGATAGTCTCTGCGGTCTTGAATGTGTAGATGCCAATTGGGTAAACACCAATTAAATTTGAATCTTCATATTGTAGGAAATACGGTTCGAAATTTATATGCCTGTCATTTCCATGAGCCGTGCCCGGACATTCAAAATTACCCCATTTCCATTTTTGATCTGATGTTTTTCCGAAAATATTGTTCACAGATATTCTGTAGTTGTTACTAACTGAACCGGCATATTTGATCGATGGCTTGCCAAGTTTGTACATATTTGATGCTGTGTCATATTTAAAGATCTTAGCGAGTTCTAAGCTGCCGGTTCCATTTAGAATGTATTTATTGTTGGCGATCATAAGTACTTTGCTGAGCGGATATGCGCCTAACTTATCGACGGTGGTAATTGCGGAGTCAGTCGACTTTAAACGAAAGGTTGAACCTGACAGATCACCACCATTTATTTTTATGGCATAGCCATCACCAAAGTTTTCAAAATTAATATTATACAATAATGTGTCTTTATCTGTTTTGGTATAAACGGCCATGCTCTTTGCGGAATTGCCTGTGGAAAATATGAAAGTGCCACTATTTATAATTTTCAGCTGTATATCACAATTTGCGCATAACATAGTTGCGCCTCCTGCAATTACAAGAGCACCTGTCCCCTGCAACTTCAGGTTCGACGCCACAACATCCACGTCTTTATTCAACGAAAGACCAATGTCAGTTTTGCTATCCTGATTTCCCGCCACAATCAGTGGTTTATCTTTCGTTCCTTGAATTTCCATTGACTCAGTGATGACGATTGTTTTATCAAGTGTAATTTGGGTACAGGCGGGGTCATTAAGGGCCTCCTTAAGGGCCTCCTTAAATTTTTCAAATGTATCGATATTTGAGCACTTAGCATCCTCAGCAAATAAACCAGAGGATGAAAGCAAAAGTAACATGCTTACAGCACTGATACAGCATAAATAGATTTTTTTCTTCATATCATCCTCCTTGCCCGCCGGGTCAGTCTTGGCGGGCTGTAGCTCCCCCTAAACGCTCCCAAATCGATAAAAAGCGGCATAATATTGACGCTTTCCAACATCTCCCCCGACCTTAAGGTCGGGGCTACGAGAGCCAATATATCAGCAATTATCAGACATATCAAATAGTTATTTAACATAATCGATTGTTTTTCATTGTCCTCCTACTAGTCGTATAAGCAAAACCCGTGCCAAGTTTCAGGGGTGGTTAAGGTATTTGAGGCGCTGGCGGTCGGTTTTATCAATCTAAAGTGTGGTAAGAGGAGATGGGGTGTATGTCGAGGGACATCTGAGGACACCGATTTCTAAGCCATATGAAGATTCGGTGTCCGAAGCTGTAGGTGACGAGCGGCGTTTGAGCGAGGCGCCGGGCCCGAAGACATACACCCCATCTCCTCTTACCACACTTAGTTAGATATTTCGAAATCAGCGGCAAATAGCCCCTTCAAAGGTGAAGCCCATGATGGCGGTATTAGGTTTTCTCACGATAACGGCACAGCCGCCGTTCTTGGGGGTCTTGAATAGTATCGCTCTTCCAGTATCGTTCGTGATGACCAGCGGACGGCCTTTTGATGACGGGTCCATGTCTTCAAGCAATAACGGCTTATCCAGTTGAATGTATAGCGGGGCCGAAGGGTCGAGGTCGGTCGGGTTGCGCAGGACTATCCATTCGCACGTCCCCTTCCATGTGGCCATAACGACCGCCCTTTCAAGGGTGCGGTTATCGTAGACCTTGCATTCGGTCATATTGGCGGGAAAGGTAAGCTCTTCATTCACGCCTATGGTAAGTATCGGTGCGTAATAATATCCCTCGGATATCATGTTCTCCCTGTCCTTTTTTCCTTTTTTATGTTTATGCGCAACCGGAGCGGTTTCCGGAGCCACGCTCGCCTTAACCCTTTCGTAGGTATCGCTAGAAATCTGGGCAGAGAGAGAGGATGAGTGAAGGGCAATTAACGAAAAAGACAAAATAAAAAGGCCCACGAGTTTTTTCATGGACCTTTTATAACATATTGCTTGGTTCCCGACAAGCGAGAATGATGAAAAGTTCATCCTTCGACAGGCTCCCGCCAAACAACAGGCGGGCAGGCAGGATGAGCGGTGGTGAAAAGTTCATCCTTCGACAGGCTCAGGATGAGCGGGGGTGAAAAGATCAGCACACCGGATTTCCGCTTCTTTTGCGGAGATGACAATTAATTGACTGGACTGCTTCGTCGCTTCACCGCTTCTCGCAATGACGTTGCTATTATCAGCGGTAGCAAAAAGAGCAGTGCCATGCCAGAGCCAACAGGTGCGCTTCCGCTAATGTTGCTGCAGCCGCCCGAACTGGTATAACTGCCTCCGCCTTCTATCTCGCCCCAGCCTAAATTCACCGGCGGCTGTGTGATGCCGAAGTCGATACCTGTCGATGCGTCGCACTTGTCGCCAACGCCGTCGCCGTCGGCATCGGCTTGGTTAGGGTTATAAATAAGCGGACAATTGTCATCGGCGTTCTTGATACCGTCGCCGTCAACATCATCGTCGCAGGCGTCACCTATCCTGTCGCCGTCAAGGTCGGCTTGATCATTATTGGAAAGTTCCGTGCAGTTATCGCAAACATCGCCCAGCCCATCCTTGTCGGTGTCTCGCTGGTCGAAGTTCCAGCAGGCATGCGCTCCGGCAGGGGCTTCTTCGTCCCTTCCGGGGAAGCATGAATCCGCCTGCACCGCGGCAACTCCTGCGCAGTTGTCTATCTTATTAACAATATCGTCGTCGTCGGCATCGCAGTCGGCGTGATTAAGCAGATTCTTCTTTTGCGTTGCCGAAAGTTTGACCCACCATTTAATGGTAAAGTTCCTGCTCTCGTCCGCGTAGGAAAGATTGTTCAAATCATCGTAATCGTCGCAGGCATCCGGCAGACCGTCAAGGTCGGAATCCATCTGAGTCTTGTTCCAGTCGGCCGGGCATTTATCCTTTGTGTTAAGTATACCGTCACCATCCCTGTCCGTATCTACATCATCTTTAATGTTGTCGGTATCTAGGTCGTTCTTGAACATTGCGCCGTAGAACCTGGTGAGTTCAGATGAATATGGCGTGCCGGCAACGTTATCAAAAAAGTCGCACGTATTGCCGTTCCCGTCGCCGTCGTCATCGCTCTGTCCTCCGTTGGCTATGCGCGGGCAGTTGTCTATGTAGTCGGCAACGCCGTCGCTGTCCGAGTCAGCGGTCGAACATGACTCGTTGGGGGCCTTGTCGCATTTGTCGCCTATGCCGTCTCCATCGGCATCTTTCTGGTCGGGGTTCGCAACTGTAGGGCAGTTATCCATCGGGGCCTTGCATTCGTGGCCTTCGTAGCCCCAATCCGTGCCGTCGCAATAACCGTCGCCGTCTGTGTCCGGATCGGTCACGCTTGTGCCGGCCTCTGTTTCTTCATCGTCGGTCAAGCCGTCGTTATCATCGTCGGGATCGCAGGCATCGCCCAAAGGATCGCCATCGGTGTTCTTCTGATCGATGTTGGGCACTTCGATGCAGTTGTCGTTGTCATCGGAAATCCCGTCGCCGTCAAAATCCCCTTCGCAGACATCCCCTATTCCGTCTTTGTCGCTGTCTTTTTGGTCGGGATTTGCGTTCATCGGACAGTTGTCGTCGCAGTAGATACCGTCCTTATCTTCGTCAGGGCAAAAATCGAGGGGCGGCGGAATTTTTGTGAAAACTAAGGAAGAATCATATTTTGTCGGATCGGTCTCGCCGGAATCGACCACGCAGTTCTGGTTCTTGTCCTCTTTAAGGTTGGTTTTGCCGTCGCCGTCCGAATCAACCGACCACGGGTCGCCGGTGAATTGCGGAACCGAACTGCCGTTTATCTTCACGCCGTCGAGGGCGTGCATGAACCATTCGGCGGTAAGACACGGCACGTCGCCTATCACGCGCGGATTGCCGTCATCGTTGGGATTGCCGTTGTCATCCGGATCTGCTATGGCCGTGAATTGTCCGGAAAACTCGGACGTGTTCTTGTCGAGATCGAACGCCGTAACAGTATAATATTTTGTGACGGACATTCCTGAAGAGCCTACGGCGAATCTGCGTTCATCGCCTATGTCCCACGAAAACTTCGTTGGTGTAAATGGACCCTTGAAAACCTTTCCCTGACCCTGTGCCTGAGCGAGGGTTGCTGTATCGGCCTCAAATAACTCCATGTTGGTAACTATGTTGCTCACAAGTCCCACCATTCCCACAACGGCTGTGTTATCCTGTTTTACCATTGCCCTTATCTCGGATGGATAAGGAAGGTTCTCGTTGCCGCCGTTCTGAAGATCTATCGCCATCGATGAATTGCTCCAGAACAGGGAACCGGTGATAAAGTTGAAATCGCCGGTGTCCACCAGAACGCCAGTCGTGTTTCCGTAGGCATTGAGGCCTTCGAGTTTAGCATTGTTTGCCGCAAGTTTAAGACCCGTTGAGCTGTTCTTAACGGTGACCTTCTTAAGGTACTGATTGACCGCCGTTAAATCGGCCCAAATGGCTATTTTGCCGGTTGCCTCGAACGCAAGGTTCTCTATGGTTGCGGAGGTGCTGACGCGGATCCCGGAGATCCTTACCATGTGCGGAGTTGAAATTGCGCCGGCTTTAATTGTGATCCTTGGAGAACCGTCAGAATTAAGAACGCCGACAAGTCTTACGTCTTCGTTGATGGGGAAACCAGACTGCAGAGTGATCGTTCCTGCAAGGCCGGAGGCAAATGTGACCACGGTGCAATCACCGCCCGGGTTACCCGAATACTTCTGATTAGCCATGTGCCACAGGAGCGAACATTCGCTTACATTGCCGTTGAGGTTCCCTACCTGGCACTCACAAGTCGCGGCATATATATCTTTTGCGCACATTAAAAGAACCGCAGTGATTAAAAAAACGGTAAATAGTCTTTGTCGAGTAGACATAATTTTCTCCTTTAAACCCGTTCAGCCAGCGGAAGCGGAAATCCGGTTCATGCACTAGAACCACGCTTTCGCGGGGATGACACCCCTCCTGCCCACCTATGTATCGGCAGAAGCAGAAAAATGTTGCTAATTTTTTATAACAATATTATACGGCAATAGTAAAGGGAAAATTTAGTTGTATAGTCTTTATATTTCAGCATGTTACCGCAACTAGTTAAAATTAGGTTGTCGTTTCGTATAAAAATATGATCTTTTTAAAAAAAGACGCAACATTTTTGTGATGGTGCCGATAAGTAAGTAGCTAAACGAGCCCGTCAAAAAAATAGTTCGGGCGTGGAGGACCTTATGAACGAAATAAATAAATGGAGCGCCTGTTTAAATGAAGATGGCAGCTGCTTGAGCTTTGCATATTACGGACAAGACGGAGTCGTCTCAGATTGCTCACTAGAGCTTGTTGCAAGAGATGTTGATAAGCTTTCAATAGGCGATGATGTTTTTTACCTCACATGCGGTCAATTCGAGGACAAGTTTATTGCGGGGAATATGCCAAATGATACCAGCATACCCAACCTTATTGCTCAGTATGGACCCACTCTTAGGCCAAACAACGGGGCATTTTTAATTCTCGATATAAATAATACACTTTTGATCAATGCGGCCAAAGATTGGCCGGCGGATAAAGCACACACCTTTGTTAAGGTCAGAACTCGAAACGGCGAAGACCTTTTATTTAAGACCCGGGACGATTATTCGGCATGGGTTAAAACAGCCGGAGAAGCGGAGGTGGCCGAAAAGAAGATATATCTCATGCAAATAAGTGCCCTTGCTAATGTTAGAAGGGATTATATGACATATGATTCAGCCGATACCCTTTCAAGCATCTTAAACTTGCCGGAGGCTTTCATATTTGGCAAGGATACCTACAAGAGCAGGGCCGAATTTAAGGGCGCTCTTGAGGCAAATCCCGCCGACGAGAATACTGAGATATCGATAACATATCTTGTGAACGGTTCGTCTCCAAGAAAACTCACGGGTAAAGTGAAGGACCTCATTGCCTATGCCGAGATGCTGGTTCAGGAAGAGAGCGGAAAGAAACCGGGAGCTCCCGCTACCAATCCGACCGACGAGAAATTTGATGTAAGGTTGAAATTAAGCTTTCCCCAAGGAGAGCACACGACCGATAACAGGATAAAGGACAGCCCCGTTTTTAAAGATTCTGAGTTCGCGCAGGACTTTCGGAACGCCCAAAATCCGGAGAGAAGCAACTATTATTCTCCTTTTGGTGCAGAACTGTCGTTCCACTGGTGGGCCGTTAAAAAAGGGATATTCCGTTTCGGACTCGGTCTTGCGGATGAGCTCTCTTTCAGATTTGCCGGACGCCCCAGCGCATATTCAAATATAGGCTCGAATCTGTTCAGCTTAGATATACCGTTCGCGTTCAAGATGGGGAGTTCTTTCAGACTTGAAGTGAACCCGGTCGATTTTGGCGTGTTGACCCTCTTCGGGAACAGCATTCACGGCAGTGATACTTCGGTAAAAAAAGGCTGGGACGAGACAGTCCTCACATATAACCCAAGCGTTGCCGGCGTCATTAAACTGACCGATTCGCTCGATCTTACGCTGGGATTTGAATTCAGACAGCCGATTTACGGACGACGCCTTAGCCAGGAATATGTGCCGCAGGTAGGTTTGGTCTTCCCGTTCGGCAGAGATGAAACGTACGATAGAACACCTTTGGTGGATGCCCCTTATACCCCCCCCCCATCGCCAACGCGCAAGGTTTTGACAACCATTGAAATGCCTGCTGAGGTGATACCAGAGAAAGCTGACAACGAGCTGCCCGCTTCTCCACCCCTTGTTGTCCCGCTGACGGTTCAGGATGTTGCGCCTGCGAGTGCCCCCGAGCTTTCGCTTTCCGGCCTCACCCTCTTTAAGCAGGGTAAGTCTACCCTTACTCCGGAGGCCAGAAAAGCGATATCCGATTGGCTCTTCAAGGTCAAAGAATCGGACAATGTCAGAACAGATCTCGGCCTGCCTGTACAGACACAATATATCCTTTTAGAGGGATACACAAATTCAGACGGTGATGACGATGCCAACAAAAAGCTTTCGGAAAGAAGGGCCGGCATAGTCAGGAACGAGATAATAGCGCTGGTAAAGAGAATGGGTGCTAAAAATGTTCCATCGATAAGGCCGGAAAATATTCTAAATGTTGGCTTTGGCGAAGATCCAAAATATCTTATTAGGACCGGCGCAGGCGATGAAGATAAGACCGCTTCCAGAAGGACGGAGGTCAAATTCTTTCACGACAGGCCGGAGTTCCTTGCCAAGATCAGCGAAGCCAGAGGGAGCGCCTATTCTTCATCAGAGATCGATCCGGCTGGCGATAAGGTCAACCTTGACGCGCTAAAAACGGCGCTGGAAGCTTCAAAGTCGAAATATATCGGGCAGGTATTTATAAGCGAGGATCAACAGACCGTTAATATAGTAGTTGAACTGCCGTACAGAAACGATGGTGAGGTAAAACCCTTGCGCGGCGTTGGCAACATCCGAGCCGCATTTCAAAAGAGAACGGTAGCGGCGCCTTTGAAGGGCCTGAGCAGAAATGTGGCCTATAGATTCCTTATTAAACCGGCGGCCGCCGGCGCAAGCGATATTCAGGCCGTCAATCAGAGCAGAGAAGCGTATCTTCAGGATCAGCTGTTCACTTTCGGCAGACAGCCTATGAGAGGGAATATACAGTTTACCGTGGTCCCGGGGAATGTTTCGGATATTGAGAAGGAATTCTCCGGCAAGGCGTTTGATACGCCTCCTGCTGATGAACTGACGAACGCCAACCTAGCTGACCTGCTGCAAAACGTTCAGGAAACACCTGGGGGAGACAGCCTGTATTTCTTCGAGATCAAGAAAGATGTCGACAAAGAGTTTAAAAGGCAACTTGCCACGTTCAGCAAAAAGTTCGACTTTGCCGGATATGAGGTGTTTGTTATGATCAATGGCGTGAATAAAGATGTTGCCAAGCAAATGGCGACCTTTATGAAAAGCTATATGCCGGAAGGCGTTGATGTAAAGTTCGTCTTGTCGGAGTCCGGCGCTGAGGATATTAAGCGCGGTGTCTATGTGCTGGTGGGTATAAATGCCGCAAGTATAAATCAGGCAGGAATTACTGCCCTGCGCGATACCATGAGCCAATTCCAATAACTTTTTTCCGGTGCCACAAGACGGAATCAATACTCGCAAGACGCAAGACGACCACAAGACGGAGTCCTGAGTTAAAGACGCAAGACGGACCACAAGACGGAGTCCTGAGTTAAAGACGACCACAAGACGTAAAGACGCAAGACGGACCACAAGACGGAGTCCTGAGTTAAAGACGACCACAAGACGCAAAGACGACCACAAGACGGAGTCCTGA
>PCWZ01000044.1:0-214 GCA_002796305.1 Deltaproteobacteria bacterium CG11_big_fil_rev_8_21_14_0_20_49_13 | reverse complement strand
CGCTACAGTTTTGGGTGTGTGCGTTTTGTTCGGGTCTAACGATTTCAACATGTTACGGGTGATATGTCTTGGCACGATAATTGCTACGCTGTTTTGCATGCCGTATCTGCCCAGATATCATATTGTCTGCGACAATTCCGTTTTTCACGTAACATGGCAATGCCACAACAAAGACTGGCTACTGCGTTGGGGTTGGGCTAAAAAGCTCTACTAC
>PCWZ01000043.1:36751-37588 GCA_002796305.1 Deltaproteobacteria bacterium CG11_big_fil_rev_8_21_14_0_20_49_13 | reverse complement strand
TGATAATATTCTTTATCTCAATTTCGAGGATTACCGTCTGGTCGATGTTAACACCGCAAAGAAATTGGGCGATGTTTATTCTGTTTTTTTGTCGGATGTGGCAAAAAAAGGCCGCAAACTGGTTTTATTGGATGAAATCCAGAATGTTACCGGTTGGGATAAGTTTGTAAGAACAATGTATGAGAAAGATGATGAGACGAAGATTATCTTGACCGGCTCTAATTCCGAGCTCTTGTCCGCTGAAATTGGTTCTAATTTGGCCGGCAGATATATCGAATTTTCTATTTTTCCTTTTAGTTTCAAAGAATTTTTGGAGTATAGTAATGTTCGCATTAAAACCGAATCGGACTATTTCAAACACAAGCCGGATATTGAGAAAGCGTTTGCGGAATATATTAATTTCGGAGGATTGCCGGAAACCTTCGAAATAAACAGCGAAGAGGCCAAATATTCTTATCTGAAAGGCATTATTACAAAAGTGGTTTTAGATGATATAGTAAAACGTTTTGGCGTTGATAATGTGGATGTTTTAGAGAGACTGTTGAATTACATGCTTTCAAATGTGGGCAATACTATTGCGTATACCGGCCTCAAGAATAAGATAAAAACTTTGGGATTTGAAATGAAGGTGGAGACTATTATAAAATACACTAGCTATTTTATAAAATCGTTCGTTATTCTTGAATTGAACAAATTTGACTGGAAACAGAGGAGAATATTTTCGGCGTCGAAAAAATTTTTTGCAATAGATACGGGTTTAACCAGCTTATACAGACCCGGACGCGAAAATTTTACAATGAAACTGGAGAACCTTGTTTTTTTAAATGCAAAAAGAAG
>PCWZ01000043.1:0-36713 GCA_002796305.1 Deltaproteobacteria bacterium CG11_big_fil_rev_8_21_14_0_20_49_13 | reverse complement strand
GGGGGAGGGAGATCGATTTTATTTTGGATGTTGAAAACGGGTTTTTTGACAAATATCAGGTTTGCGCCGATCTTGAGGAACAGAATTGCGCCAGAGAGTTGGGCGCTTTTTTGTTGGTTGATAAATATCTCAAAAACGGTCAGAATCTAATCCTGACGTTGAATAATAGCATTTCTGCAGATATCCTCAAAAAGCATAACGCTGTTCATGCGAACGTGATTAGATGGTTGCTGGAGGTCTAATGTGTATCACATGTTAATGCGCGATATAATTGATGTGCCGGTGGTTGAGACGGTCGTCCGCCTAGACGACGCAGCGGATCGAACTAAGCGCGAAGGTGTGGTTGGCGAGTTTGTTCTCACGCGCCAGGTGGAGCGGAATCTTAGCCTGATCGCGCAGTCTGTCAGAGACGGAAAAGGAAGGGGCCATTTTCTTGTCGGGCCGTACGGTTCGGGGAAATCGCACTTTTTGTCGTACGTTTCGCTTGTCCTTTCCGGCGAAGTGGCCTGCCGGACCGAAAATCCGCTGGCTAGCGCCGCAATGGAAAAGCGATTCATGCCCTGCCGCGTTTCGCTGGTGAATGTCCGGAACGACAGGCGCTTAGAAGACGCGGTTCTTGCCGAGGCGGAGAGGAATGTTCGCGCGTTGGGCGCCGAGGCGAATTTTGCAAAAAGGTCCCGCTTCATAGACTATGTCGATAGCTTTGTGAGGCCGGTCGATTCGGCCGGCATGGACGAATATTTTATCTCCCGCGGCCTGCCGACATGGGAAAAATTAAAGGAAGATCCCGATAAGGCGGCTGTCTCGGCGTGGGGATATATTAAGGCCCACCCGGATTGCCCTGAAATGCCGGAAACAGCGCCGGCAACGCTCCTTTCGCAAATTGTGAAGTCGGCAAAATCGCTCGGTTACGAAGGGGTCGTTATCGTTATCGACGAGCTTTCGGAATTTTTGAAGTCGAAGCCGTCGCGCGTAGCGCTCAACGAAGACGCGCGCTATCTCCAGCTTATGGGTGAGTTGGCGCTGTCGGAAAAGCTTTGGATTGTAGCTTCGCTGCAGGAGGCCATCGAACAGACTGGCGATATAGCCCGCGACGTCATAGCAAAGATCAAGGACAGGTATCCCGTAAAAATGTCCCTTGATGAGGCCCATATCAAGGGTTTGATAGATGGAAGGCTGATACGCAAAAAAGAGGGGGCAAGGGAGCGCATCCGCGAGGTATGGGCGAAGTACAGCGAAACCATTCCGCAGTTTAAAATTGATTTCGAGGAATTTTACCGCATTTATCCGATTCATCCCTCGACTATCCGTTATTTGGAGGGGCTTAAAAGCCTTCTTTCCGCCCACAGGGGTGTTGTAGATTTCATCGTTTCACAAGTGAAGGGCGATGCGAAGAGGGGAGTAAAGGGTCTTCTTGACGGGCCCGACAAAACCCTCGTTACCGTAGATGCTATCTACGATCATTTCAGGGACAGAATCAGAGAGGACGGACGATTTGCGGAGTTCGATACGCTTGTGCGGCGCGATATGCAACACGCCGCCAAAAAGACATTCGCGGACGAAGGCGACCTTTCGCTTGCGAATCGCGCCTGCGATATTTTAATTTTAAATAAAATTGCCGAACTCGAAAGGCCTAAGAGCGTTTCCGAACTTGTCGGGATGCTCATGATGGCCCCAAGCGAGGTGTCGTCGAAGGCGAACGAGCAATATCTGTCGGACGTCATTTTGGAACCTCTCCTTAGGGCGTCGCTTTTTCTCCATGCGAGCCATGAGAAGGAGGCCGGAAAACGCGTCTTTGAAATTTCTTTAGAACGCAATGCCAAAAACCTTCTGCAAAAGGAGATCGACCGCGTTTTATCTTCTCTGCCGTCATCCGACAAGCGCGCAATTAGGACGGTATTCGGCGAAGTTTCGTCGGAAATTCCCGTCCGCGAAGCGTTAAATGGAGCCGCCAACGAGTTGATTATTCAATGGAGAGGAACGCAGAGGCGGGGCGGCATTTTATGGTCGGAATCGCTCTCTTTTGCGGAGGTTGAGCAAAAGATCGTCGGCGCAGACCGTGATTTCGCGATTGTCCTCTGCCCGCCGGATTTTAAGCTGCCGACAAATGAACCGATTCCGGATGGAGCCGTATACTGGATTCCTGATTTTGATAAGACCGATCTTTCAGAGATGCAAAAATATTACGCTGTGAAGATTTTGTCGGAAGATGCAAGCGTTGAAATGGCGGTCAAGGAAGACGCCGTTCGCAAGCTTGATGACGAAAAAACAAGGCTGGCCGGCATAGTCGAGTCGGGATTTAAAAAAGGGAAGTTTGTCTGGGGCGGCCATACAGAAGAGCGTGCGTTCGCTTCCGGCAATCCCGCAGGCTTAATGGAACGGTTTGCGGCGAGGCCGGTCGTTGAAATGCTTAAGGGAATCCATCCTAAATTTTTGGAGGTGGCTCCGGAGGTGGAATTTGTGTCGCGCCGGACGCTTATGCCGCTGATAGAAGCAATTATTGCGCCCGGACGCGTTACCATGGCTGCAGCGCGCAAGAACAACAGCCGCACGATGATAGAAGGTGTGCTGATCCCGATGGGGCTCGCGCGCGTTCAGGGCCCGTCTTTTGTCATGCAGGCGGATCCTTCTTTTTCATCCCTGGCGAGCGATGTTTTGAGCATGATCAAAAAGGACGGCAAGATGGGAGCATTGAGGCGCAACCTCAGGCGGGGAGAATACGGCCTTACCAAAGAGATGGCCGAACTGCTCATCGTGTCGCTTGTCCACACAGGCATTGTCGACATCAAAAAAGGAGGCCGGCGCATTCCGTCCGGCATCGTCGGCTTTTCGCATGTTGAAGAGGCCGACGAGATCAACACCGGCGAGCTTCTTCCGGCAGATCTCAAAAAACGCCTTTTTTTGGATGGGTATCTTACCGAAGGCATCGAGAGCGCATCTTTTTCGCTCTCTTCGCAGAGGGAAGCGTGGGGAAGATTGTTGGAAGCTCGCGACCTGATGAAAAGATTTTCTTTGGAAACGCTTCCTGCTCTTTCAGCCATCAGCAAATATCCTATTTTCGACGGTTTTGATTTTGCAAAGGCGAAGGCCGTTATTAATGGCGGTCTTGAAGCGATGGGCGGCGTTGAAGATTCGAAGGGGGCGGCAAAGGGGCTTGCGCAGTATCTTTCGGCCTCGCCGCCGGAGCTCGGCGGAATATTGAAAACGGCTGGTGCGATTGAAAAATTTGCGGTTGGCGATTCAGAGCGGGTGATTCGCATTGCGGATTATTTGAGGGGGATTCCGGAGGGGACTGTTATGCCGCCGCCGGCCGCGCAGAAGCTTGCGGATTTAAAAAGTCTTCTGGAGAGCCTTACTGAAGTTGTTTTGCATAACAAGGTAGACGACATTTTTTCCGCGTTTGACGCTTTTTTGGGATCTTATTCTTTATGGTATGTCGATGAGCATGCGCGCGCGTTTCCCAAGGAGCGCTTTAAGGAGCTCAAACAGCTGTTTGAGATGAAGAAAATGCGTGCGCTTTCGCTTGCAAGTGGCATTTCTGGAATTCACCTTGTGGACGGGTTTGATTCGATCAAGGCGCGCATTGATGCGGCGTTGTCGCTCTATTGTGACAGAGCGGCCACGCCGTTTTTGCGGCTGAAGCCGCATTGCGACTGCGGGTTCATGCCGGGCAAGATGATTAAGTTTGCAAATGCCGCAGATATCGTAAAAATGGCGGAAGGCGGCCTGAAAGAGGCGTTTTTGGCGCTTTCAAGCCCGGCTATTCTGGAAAAACTTGTTTCACGAATAGCGGCGTTGCGCGATTTAGACCGGACGAAGTCGGAAACGCTTGAGAGCATATTTCACAAATTGCGCGAAAATTTGGAGATGGGCGCATTCGTGGAACTTTTGGCTCCCGATGCGGCGTTTCTTTTGAACGAGGCGCTCAAACGCGAAGTGACAATCGTCAAAAGAAAGGTCGGCGATCTTTCAGAGAGGCTTTCCGGCAGAAAATTGCCTCCTTCGCTGGTTCGCGAAATATTTGAAAAATGGCTTGGGAATTATGAAAAAGGCGATGTTGTGATAGACATGAACGAAGGGGACGGAGACGTTGCCGCCATGGCCGATTCTCTGCTCGCGGTGTGGATCAAGGATCACGAACTGGATGATTTGAGCGCGAGATTAGCCCTTGTAATACCAAGCGGAACGGTTGCTTGCTTCTCCGGGGCAGAACTTGTTGTTGATGGAACGCGGCTCAAGAAAATGGCGGATCTGGCCGGCCTTGTAAACGCCAGCGGCGATAAAATATTGCAAATACTCAAGCGCGAGCGGTGCTGCCGGACGTTTGCCATGGAAGCCGCGAAACATCTGATAAATCATTTGATAGATGGATGGAGGCCCGAAGCAACCGCGGTAGATTGCCAGTTTGGCGACATCAAAAAAATATGCGATGCGGCCGTTATCGTCGCAAAGCCATTTTTCGATGCGCCGGTTGGCGAGTTGATTCGTTCAGAGTCGCGGCGCGAATACGCGATTTCTTTTTTGGCGGAGAGCCATTACCGGAACGATTTTCCGTCGATGCAAATCGTGGAAAAGTTGCGTAATGCCATGTTGCGACAGACAGATGTTCGCGATCGCATGTTTGCCGGGCTTCCGGAATGGAAAGAGCAATTTAGCCACGTATTTGAAAAGCATCAGAATGCCGTGTTCCTCTTTCTGGACGCTGCCAGATGGGATATCGTGGCCCAACTAGGCGAATTTATCAGAAAGAGCGATGGAATGAATGTCGCTAGTGAAAATTGGTGCCGCATTAATGGCGCAGATACTGGCTCGTGGCAGAGGGCCTTCTTTGGCACGTCGGATGCGGATGCAATATCGGCGATCCTTAAAAATCGGGGCATTTGCTATTTTGCCGACGCTGAAACGCTGGAGGTAAGGAAACGGATCAAGGAGGAAGCGGGTAAAGGCTCAATGTGGCTGCGAGTTGGAATAATAGACCGCCTCTTGCATGCAACGACGCAGCCGTTGCATCAATTGATGGATTCGGCGGTTGCGGAAGTCAGCGGCGTTATAAAAGATATTTTGCCGTTGATAGGATCCGGCCGCCCTCTCGTTCTTTTGACCGATCATGGATTTTCGGAAACGAAAAAAAACAGTGGTCGATATTGCCATGACTCATCGCACGTTTCGGACACGATCGCGGCGATGATTGTGTACGAAAGGCGCGGAGTTTGAAGCAGAGAGAAGCAGAGAATAGTGAACAGTGAAGCAGTAAGCGGCGGTTAAAATTCCGGAAAGTTCATTTTGAGGCCGGCCTGGAACATCAGGTCGGCTTTGTTGTTTCCTGATGTAAAATTACTATTTGTTACGTAGTCCCAGCCGAGGGATGAATAGAAGTTAAGTCGGTTATCTTGGAAGGGGATGGCAAATGTGTAGGCATTAAAGATATGAGATTCGTTATTTACCCCTTTTCTTTCCATGTAACCTCCGGCAAGCCCTAATTTAGTCTGCGGCGTGAAGTTGTAATCGGCTGATGCGGTGAATTTTTGTGAATCAGGTCCCATTATGCTTCCGATGAACAAATTATTTAGCGCCCAGCCCGATGGGTACTTAGAGCTCGTATAAGTGTTCGCGGCGATGTTCTCATATTCAACCCGTAGCGACCACTTTCCTATGAAGTCAAACCTTGGGAAATAGACACCGGCAAGCCAGCCGAACTTTTCATCATCTCTATTCTCAATATATCCCTCCCCGTAAAGATTTACCCCGCGTAGTCCATTTAAAACCAGCTTTCCGTCAAATCCTATCCGGTTCACTGACGAATGACCTGCCTTGCTTTCTGTGATGTCGGCAAAACCGAGGTCCAGCCATTCGAACGGGCTTACATTTATTTTGCCGCCCCAAACCCAAGCATCTTCGGGATCGTAAGATGGTCCCATATTTGCCGCAATGAGCGTTGCCTCCACCGGGACAAGTATCTTTACCGGTTTTGATGTCGATAACTTGACCATGTCCAGAGGCCTTGGGTTATCGGAGAACATTAAGCCCCCATGCAATGCATTTCCCCATACAAGTTGATCTCGTCCAACCTCTATCTCAAAACTATTTATCCCTGTCTTGACATAGAGGTTCTGGATGTAGGCATGGGCCTCGTCGCCGGCACTTGTGCTTGTATAGATGAACTGGAACTGGGGGCGCAGGTATGCGGAGAAATATTTTGGAAATGTGAGGGAACTTTCGGTCTCGATGTAGTAGTTGCTGCCTTCTTCATAATGGCGGCCCTCTTGGTTGGCGGCCAGAGGGTAGAATTGGTCATTTATCCGGTTGGGAGGGGCCGCGCCGACCGGAAGCGGGGAGTTGTTCAGGTATGTGTAGGTGAGGGAGGCGGATGAGAGTGGATGAAATTGAATGTCATTATAATGTAGTTGATCGCATGGGATTGCTTCGCCCTTTGGGCTCGCAATGACATGCAATCCATCGCCATATTTGGCCGAAAGTTCCTTTAGTATCGCATCCACGAATCTTTTTTGGGCGAGGAGTTTGTTGTAACTCTTGTAATCACCCCTTTCAGGTCTATCCGGCGACTCGAGGCCCTTGATCAGCTCATCCCTGTTGGACATGGCTTCCGTGACCAACCGCGCCGCATAATCTCTGGTCCATGGGCGTTGGGCGGTGATGGGGGTTTTAATAAGGCCCACGGCGGCTAATTTGTCTATCAGGGCGTAAGAATAGTCATTTGTAGGGATGTTATTTGAAACTTGGGCATATCCCATGGCCGGAGGAAGCATGAGGAACAGAAGGAGTTTAAAGGTGGTTAGAAGGTGTTTAAAAAGTGGTTTCAAGGTGGGCGACAATGTAGTTTAATTTCAATGATTTGTCAAAAGTCATTGCAAAAAAGCGCCAAAACAGATACAAAAGCCGCCACTTCTATGGCAAATGGCACCACAACTCATGCTACATCCTTGAACGAAGAAAAGGGTATCCTGACGTCCCACTCCAGGTGGTTATTTAAAAGAATCCTTGCCTTTATAGCCCTTGCGGGCCCTGACCTCATGCTTGCGGTCGTTATGACCCTCGTCCTCCTTGTTACCATAATCTTTGCCGGCGGTCACATAAGGTTCTTTCAGGCGTCCCTGGGTCTGCCGGTCGGCATCACCTTGACCCTTATTATCTATCACTCTATCCTTGCCAGGTTCAGGCCGGAGGAGAGAAAGCTTCCGCATCACATCCTTCGCGACTGGCTTCCCTTCCTCTTGGTCACGTTCATCTACGAAAACCTTCACGACCTGAGCAAACTTTTCTATAAACACGACTTTGCCGGGGTCTTTTACCACTGGGACATCGCTATTTTTGGCGTTGAACCAACCATCTGGGCACAGAAGATCTATTCGCCCATACTTACCGACATCATGGCCTTTTGCTATGCCCTCTATTTCGTCTTCCCGCTCGTTCTTATGTTCTTTCTTTCTCATGAAGACAGGCGTTCCGAGTTCAGGGAGATGGCCCTGGCCGTAACATTCACGTTCCTTATGGGTTTCATAGGTTATGTTGCCTGGCCGACATCGCCTCCGCGCTATTTTATAACCGAACTCTACACGAATCCGCACGTCCTTCACGGTCCCTATATCTTCGACCGGTTGCAGAGCGCCTGGGACAGCCTCTCCGTCGTTCCGTGCGGGGCATTTCCAAGCCTGCACGTCGGCATTTCTGCGGTCGCGCTTTTCTTTGCGTGGAAGTTCAGGAGTATTAATCGAATATTCGGCACCATCTGGCTGATATACATACCGCTCGTCCTTGGGCTCTGGTTCTCCACCGTCTATCTGCGCCACCACTGGGTCATCGATATCTTTGCAGGGCTTTTTGTGGCGGGTGTGGCCTACGCGCTTTCGGAATATGTTCTAAAAGCCTGGCACGGTTTCAGGGCCCGTTATGATATCCGATAGAATACACCGCGGTTTTTCCGCATACATAGACCTCGTTCAAAGGCACCTTTTTCTCGCGCTTGCGGCGGTTCTTCTCACATCGATCGCTTCGTTCTACCTGTCGTCCAGGTTATCGATAAAGGGGGACTTAAAAGAGCTCCTTCCTGATAATTACCAAAGCGTCAAGGACCTTAACGCCACCCTTGAGCGCATAGGCGGGGTAGGAAGCCTCATAGTTGTCGCCGAAAGCCCCAATGTTAATGCCAATAAAAAGTTCATGGATGACCTTGCTTCAAGGATTGAAAAGCTGCCCGAAGGGACCATCCGTTACCTTGATTATAAATCTGATGACATAAAGAAGTTCTACGAAAAATATACTCTATATTACATAAACATTGAAGACATAGACAAGCTCTACGGAAGCATCCAGCGAAGGATCGATTACGAGAAGCTCACCAAGTCGGGCCTCTTTATAGACTTTGCGGACGAGGACCCCCTGACCGCCCAGATAGATGAGATAAAGGGCCGGAACCAGAAGAACTACACCGCCCCCATTCAGGCCTTTGAGAACTATTACGGAGGTGAGTGGGGCCGCATGCTCATCATGATAATAAGGCCCTATGAGCAGAGCCTCTCTGTTGAGAACGCCCGCAGGCTGATAAACAACGTGGAGCAGGAAGTTGCCGGTCTTGATCCTTACTCTTATGACCCTTCAATGAAGATCGGTTTTTGCGGCAACGTTAAGAGCACGGTGGAGGAGTACGATACGCTCAAAAAGGACGTGGTCTCGACCGCGCTCCTTTGCATTTTTCTGGTCGCACTTGCTATCAGTATCTTTTTCCTGCGCATCAGGATAGTGTTCCTGCTTGGCACAACGCTCATAATCGCGCTTTCGTGGACGTTCGCATTTACCTATCTTTCCATCGGTTACTTGAACAGCCAGACGGCATTTTTGGGCTCCATAATCCTCGGAACCGGTATCAATTACGGCATTATTCTAATGGCTCGCTATGTCGAAGAGCGAAGGAAGGGCCGCATTCCGGCCGACGCCATGAAGATATCGGTCAGGAACACATTAAGCTCCACATTCCTTGCCGCATCGACCACTGCCGTCGCCTTTGCCGTCCTCCTTTTGGCGAGGATAAAGGGGCTCAACCAGTTCGGGATGATAGGGGCCGTCGGAGTCATGCTCTGCTGGCTGGGCACATTCATTCTTCTTCCCATATTTACGTTAATAACCGAGCGCGTCAGGGAGACCGTGAAAGAAGGGGCCGAGTCTCCAAGAAAGAGTGCGGTCTTCGCCAAGCTTACGTCGTGCGTGGTTCATTCCCCCGGAAAGGTCCTGGCCGTCTCCATAACTATCGCGGTCCTTTCGGTCTTGCTTGTCGCCCAATTCGTTCCCGATGCCATCGAATACGATTTTACGAAGCTTAGGAACAAGACAAGCGTCGCCTCCGGGACCGAGGCCCTGGAAAAACGTGTCAGCAAGCTCTTTAAGGACTCGATGACCCCTGCCGTTGTCCTCTTGGATAAAAAAGAAGATGCGCCGCTTGTCTGTGATGTCATAAACGAAAAGAACATGGCGCTTCCGGAGTCGGAACGCCGCGTCGGTTCGTGCTATTCGATATACAGCCTTCTTCCCAAGGATCAGGAAAAGAAGATACCGAAGTTTGAAAAGTTCAGGATATTATTTGCAAAGAATGAGGAGTATATCAACGGCCTTAAAGGCGATCTAAAGGACAAGGTCGATCCTATCAGAGAATCCCTCAAAGGGGACCTTTTAACGATCGACGATATTCCCTATGCCCTCACCAAACATTTTGAGGACCTGAAGAAGAACAAGGGTGTCGTTGTCTTTGTGAACCCGAGGCCCGGCATGCTCCTTTCCGACGGCAGGAATCTGACACGTTTTTCGGACACGATAAAGAGATTCACGCTTAAAGACGGCCGCATCTTTCACGCGGCAGGCGCCTCGATGATATTTTCGGACCTTGTGAAGGCCATAAGGGACGAGGCCCCCATTCTGACCCTGGCCTCTTTTATCATGGTGATCATCTTTGTAGGCTTTGTCGTCAGGCACTGGCGGTCCTCCTGGGTGATAATCATCTGCCTTGTTGTGGGCATAATCACGATGCTTGGGCTTGCGGCACTCCTGAAGATCAAACTTAACTTCTTCAACTTTATTGCGCTCCCACTGACCTTCGGGATAGGTGTCGATTACGCGATAAATGTGGTGATGCGTCTTGTGCGCGATAAAATGGAGAACGTTGAACATTCGCTCAGGCATACTGGGCTTGCCGTCATGCTCTGTTCGCTCACCACGATCATTGGCTATTCCGTGCTTATCGTCGCCAACAATCAGGCGCTTGCGTCGTTCGGATGGGTCGCGATCATAGGAGAGCTGACATGCATCAGTGCTGCGGTGATCCTTGCCCCCGCGCTGATGGTCTTGTTCAATAAGAGGAGATCTGATGCGTAAAACTCATGTCATTGCGAGCGTAGCGAAGCGATCTACATGTCATCGCGAGCCCCGAAGGGGCGTGGCGATCCAGTGCGTTAACTGGATTGCTTCACTTGCGTTCGCAATGACAATTATACTTATCATATCTGCCACATCATTTGCCATTCAGCAGGTAGATGTGAACGTGTACGATGATGTTGTCTACAGCTATCTGGCTAAGCTCGCATCTCGCAAGCTCATAAAGACCTATAGCCCCAACCAAAGGCCGCTCTCGAGGTTTACTGTCGCAAGACTTGTTGTTGAGGCAAGGGGAAGGCTTATCGAGGCCCCCGATGAGGGAGTTGAGCCTATAATGCGTGAGCTTGAGAATGAATTTAGTGCGGATATCGCATTGATCGATGGCAACAAGGGAAGGAGTTTGGAATTTAGACCGATAGATACAGCAGGTTTTTCATGGACCGCCACGAATCAGCAGGAAGAGGCCATGCCGAGCGGGCTTGGCACTACATCTGGTACTGTTCAGCCTCTTTTGGATTATAAAGACGGCCAGCGCTATGAAAAATATAGCAACTTCTACTTCGATACATCTCACCGGCTTTCCGCAACACCATATTTTTCATTTTATGTTCAGCCTCTCTTCTATTTGCGTTCCGGCGATATCGAGAACGGCGGTATTACGCTCTACCGCGGATATGTTAAGACGGGATATAAGAACTTTGAGCTTCAGGTAGGTCGCGATGCGCTTATCTGGGGTCCGGGTGAATACAGCCTTCTTTTCAGCAACAACGCACATGCACAGGACATGATAAGGCTCACAACGCCCTCTACATTCAGGCTTCCGTGGGTACTTAAGCACCTTGGCCAGTGGCGTTTTACCGCCTTCTTTTCGCTTCTAGGCGGTGATTATCAGCCAAAGAACACGATACTTTCCGGATACAGGGTAGATTATCAACCGGCCTACTGGCTCGATCTTGGATTTGACCATGCAGTTATGATGGGTGGAGAGGGTGCCGTTAACCCTAGTGTTACAACCGCGATAGGCGAGTTCATAGGGTTTCTTTTTAATTCAGGGAATAGTCGTGCGTCTTCCAACCACCTGATGGGCGCCGATGCCACGTTCCATATCCCACCATTACTTGGCATGGAGGTGTATGGCAAAGTTCTACTAGAAGACACACAGCAGGAATATGGTTTTATGCTTATAAATGATGCCAACTGGCTTGGCGGGATCTATTTTCCAAGATTGGATAAAAAGAATAGGCTCTCTCTACGGGGAGAATTTATCTATACGGGCCAGTTCTCCTACAGACACGGTTTTTACAGGGATGGTTTTGCACTGGATGATAAATTCATGGGCTATGACGCCGGGTCTGATACTTATTCAGCATACATAACCTCTACATATCAGTTCAATTTGAACGAGTTCATAAGGGCGAATGCGAGATATCTATACAGATCAAGCGATCAATACGGACTTACCTTTGATTCGAACGGTAATAATAACGGCATATATGTTTCCCAAAAAGGTATTACCGAACATCATTTCCTCTTTAAACTTGCCGGCCAGAAAAAGATAACAAAAGTGATGAATATCTACGGCGAAGCCGGGATAGATGCCGTGAAGAACGATGGTTTCAGGAGCGGCAATAATGACGTTGATTTCTCGACGCAGGTGAAACTCGTGTTTCACGACCTTTCAAAATAGTAAATAGGTTGTCATCCCTGCGGTAGTAAGCAGGGATCTCACGAATAAGGGTGCGTCATCCCTGAGGTAGTAAGCAGGGATCTCACGAATAAAGGTGTGTCATCCCTGCGGTAGTAAGCAGGGATCTCACGAATAGAATGTATTATACCTACATTTTAAGCAACAGAAAGAACGGTGTCTTATATATAGGTGTTACATCAAATTTAATAAAACGTGTATATGAACATAAGAATAATTTAGTTGAAGGATTTACCGACAGATACAATGTTCATAGTCTTGTATATTTTGAAGAGCATGAAGATATTAAAGAAGCAATAACAAGAGAGAAACATTTGAAGGCATGGAAAAGAGATTGGAAGGTCAGATTGATTGAGAAAGATAATCCTGACTGGGAAGATTTGTATAAAGGGTTGGTCAACGAATAAATAAGGGAGATTCCTGCCTAAGGCCGCAGGAATGACAAGGATATAAGGGAGATTCCTGCCTAAGGCCGCAGGAATGACAAGGATATAAGGGAGATTCCTGCCTAATGCCGCAGGAATGACAGTTAAATGAAAATAGGCATCGTAACCGAATATTATTATCCTCTCCTCGGCGGGATCACCGAGCATGTCCACCATTTTAGCTTGGAGGCCAAAAGACTTGGGCACGAACCGGTCATCATAACCTCCGATGTCGGACCTGATCCCAGCGTCAAAACCGACGTCCGGATAATAAAGATAGGTAAGAGCCTTCCTATCTATTCAAATGGTTCGATAGCGCGCGTTACGGTCAGTTTTGATCTGGGCAGAAAGGTGAGGAAGATAATAGAACGGGAAAAATTTGATATTCTTCATATCCATTCTCCGTTCGTTCCTACACTGCCGTTCTTCTTTCAGAGATATTCCAACACCATAACAGTGGGCACGTTTCATACACATTTCAGTTCCAGCGGGTTTTTAAGGACGTTCAGACGCCCCATCCAAAAATATTTCGACGGCCTCCATGGCAGGATAGCGGTCTCACATCTGTGCGTGGAGAGCATGAACCGCTATTTCAGGGGAGATTACCGGATCATTCCCAACGGCGTCGATATAAACAAGTTCTATCCGGCGGCGCCCAAGATAGAAAAATATTGCGACGATAAAAAGAACATATTTTACCTTGGAAGGTTGGAACCAAGGAACGGGCTTGATTATCTGATAAAGGCCTTCGTTGAGGTAAGAAAAGCGCGCAGCGATTGCCGGCTCATAATAGGTGGAGATGGGCCGCTAAAACTCTATTATACATCCATGGTCCCGGCTTCGATCGCAGATGATGTCCATTTCTTGGGCCACATCAATGGGGTCAGACCCAATTACTACGCAACCGCCGACATCTTTTGCTTTCCCACGACCAAGGCCTCGTTCGGCATTACTATCCTGGAGGCGATGGCCGCCGGCAAGCCGGTTGTCGCCTTTTCGATGCCGGCATATGAGGCAATGATAACAAGTGGTGTCGATGGTGTTCTTTGCGGCGAGCCGCATCACAAAAACCTTGCAAATGCGCTTAATAAACTATTAGATTCGCCCGAAACACGAAAGAAAATAGGCGAACATGCCCGTGCAAGGGCCGAAGACTTCTCATGGAGCAAGATAGCAAGAGAGGTCGTCTCATATTATGAAGAGCTTCAAAGAAATTCTCAAGAATAGATATATCGCCCAAACGGTAGGTATCGTTATTGGCGTTGTTGCCATCTATTTTTCTTTTAAGAATATTAGCTCCGACGAACTTAGGGCCTCGCTTGCTTCCATTAAACCCCTTTGGCTTGTCCCAATCGTCCTTGCAAACTACGTGGTTTTGGCGCTCAAATCATGGCGATGGCTTGTGATGCTGAAACTTATCAAGAAGATAAGGTTCTGGCTTATGTACAGGGTCGTGAACATAGGCTTCATGGCCAACAATATACTCCCCGCAAGGCTTGGCGAGGCGGTTCGTGTGCACCTTCTTGGAAAAGATGCCGAGGTCAGCAGGTTTACAACCACGGCGAGCCTCGTTTCAGATAAGATAGTAGAG
Organism: Deltaproteobacteria bacterium CG11_big_fil_rev_8_21_14_0_20_49_13; assembly: GCA_002796305.1. Classification (NCBI taxonomy): domain Bacteria; class Deltaproteobacteria; species Deltaproteobacteria bacterium CG11_big_fil_rev_8_21_14_0_20_49_13. Next base: position 22,612 of record PCWZ01000043.1, on the reverse strand, counting down.
GCGATAAGCTTTTTGCTCTTAGCCGCTTCACTTATCTTGTTCACGAACGTTCCAAAATGGATGCACTACGGCCTTACGATCTCGCTCATTGTTACCGTGGTCCTTTACACTGTGGCGATCATCTACTCAACGCGGGACATAGAACACAAATATCTTAAAAAGTTTCAGGAGGGGATAGCCCCTTTGCGCAACTGGAAGATATTTCTGGAAGGTATCTTCGCCTCGATTCTTTCGTGGCTCATTCAGCTTTCGATGATCTATATGACGCAGGTGGCCTTTGGAGTCGTGTTGCCGTTCTGGAGCTCGCTACTTGTGCTGATAGCCGTAAACCTGGCCATAGTTGTACCTTCTGCGCCCGCACAGCTCGGTACTTTTGAACTTGCCTGCGTGCTTGCTTATACATCTATGGGGCTGGACAAGGAGACGGCGCTTGTGATAGGCGCCACATATCATTTGATGCAGATAATTCCTATCACGCTGACCGGTGGTCTATTTGCGATATCGAGCCAGTTCAAGTTCTCTAGGAAGGGCTCCTCTTTGGAAGAGGTGAAGGCCCCTGCCACATCTTATTCGGGAAGATAAGCAGAAGAAGATATGACGCCAGAATGACACGCCAGATACCGTGCGGTATCAGGAACATCAGCCTTCGAGTGCGATAGATAACGTTCATCTGCCGAACTCGCTACCACATAACCGCCAAGTTCTGCAAACCATTTTTACATTCCACGACGTTAAAGATATTTGTTGCGATGCTACGGGGAGCTTAGCATTGCGAAAATTCCTTGCGGTTTTGGAGCTTATAGGTAGAATACACGCCACAAAACGGGAGGAGATATAATGTTAGACATTATAAGAAAGAAATCGGCGGATTGGGGAGTAAAGGTAATATTCGGCATCATCATCATAGTGTTCGTATTCTTCTTCGGATACAGCCGAATGTCGCAGCGTGACAAAGGAGCGAGGGGCGGAACGGTCGTGGCAAGGGTCAACGGCGAGATCATAACGAGGCCCAAGTTCCAGCTCGCCTACGATAACACCTACAAGATGTATCAGAACATATTCAAAGGGAAAGAGGGAGAGCCCCTCCCCGAAGGGATCCAAAAGAGCGTTACCGCAACAACTATAAACCAGCTCATCCAGCAGTCGATCGTGGACCAGCTTGGCAATAAGATAGGCGTGGGTCCTACAGACATGGAACTTGCCGAGGCGATCAAAAATTCCCCGGCCGCCAAAGATGAGAACGGTCAGTTCGATCCGTATATGTACAAACGCCGTTTCCTGCCGTACTTCTCGCAAAAATATAATATGGACTATGAGAATCTTCTTAAAGAAGAGATCATCATTCAGAACGTGCAGAGCGTCTTTAAGACCGAAGAAAAGGCCCCTTTCGCAAAGCCGCTCTTCGATATGAGCAACACAAAGTGGACCTTCGACGTTACCGAATTCGACAACGAAGACCTTGCCAAGGCCGGGAAACAGGGAAAAACCAAAAAGGTGGGCCCCGTTTCCATTTCAGAACGCAGCCAGATAATCCCTTCGGATATTGACGTTGAGGTCTGGGACAAGATATTTACCTTAAGGACCGAGAAGGGGGCTCCAGCCGCTCCAGTTCAGGCAGGTGAAAAGTGGTATGTGGTGAGGCCTCTAAAGATAGACCTTCCTCAGGAAGCCCAGTGGCAGAAGGACGGCGAGACATTTCAAAAGACGGTCGCAACGCAGAACGGCCAGGAGTTCTTCCAATTGTGGATATCCTCTCTCATGAAGGACGCCAAGATCCATAGATATATAGAGGAATAATCTTTGGGGTCAGGCTTGACTTCTTGACTTTAAGCTAAAGTCAAGAAGTCAAGCCTGACCCCGATCTATATGTTAGAGAAAATCATACACGAAGCCGGCGGCGAGATCTATGAGGTCGGCGGAAGTGTGCGCGATGAGCTTCTTGGCCATCCCAAAAAGGACAGCGACTATCTGGTCACCGGCATCCCGCTTGAAAAGCTTTCGCAGATCTTAAGGCCATTCGGCACGGTAACGTTCGTAGGCAAGTCGTTTGGCGTCCTGAAGTTCTCTCCGTTCAATGAGAAGGGTGTCATTCACGACATCGCTATCCCGAGAAAAGAGGTCTCAACAGGTGGCGGCCACCGCGATTTTGACGTAAGCTACGATCATACGCTTCCCGTCTTTGTGGACCTCTCTCGCAGGGATTTTACGATCAACGCGATGGCCAAAGACCTCCGTACCGGAGAAATAATAGACCCGTTCGGCGGCAAGGACGACATTAAAAGAAAGACGTTACGTCAGGTCTTTAAAGAGGCCTTCAAGGAGGACCCGTTAAGGCTCCTTCGTGCGATCCAGTTCGCCGCGCGCTTCGATCTTAAGATAGATCCGGAAACGCTCGCCTCGATGGAGGCGAACGCCGAGCTTATAAAGACGGTTTCGGGTGAACGCATCATCGATGAGATAAGAAAGCTCTTTCTGGCCGAAAGGCCGTCTCGCGGTTTTGAGCTGATGGACAGGACGGGCGTCCTCCCTTTTGTCTTTCCGGAAATATCGGCATGTAAGGGCATTAAGCAGGATAAGGGTCACGATGTATACGAACATACGATGATAGTGCTCGATGCAGCGGCAAGCGACCATCTGATACAGCACAGGGGAGATCTTGAACTGATGCTTGCGGCGATCTTTCATGATGTCGGCAAGGCAAAGACCGCCCGTTTTGTGCCCGAGCAGAAGCGCGTGGCCTTTTTCGGCCATCAGATAGTCTCCAAGAGGATAGCGAAGAAGAGGATGGATGCGCTGAAGGTAACTGTAATAGGCGTGAACCCCGAAAATGTCCTTACTCTCATAGAGAACCACATGTTCGAGACCAAGTCGTTCTACTCCGACAAGGCGATAAGGCGCTTTGTGGCGAAGACAGGCAAAGACCTTATAATGAAACTTGTCGATATGCGTATCGCCGATAACAGGGGCGGAAAATATCCGGCCGGTGTCGGCGGGGTCCTGAAACTCAAGAAAAGGATCATAGAAGAGCTGGAAAAGAAACCGCCTTTCGGTCCCAAGGACCTTGCCATGAACGGCCACGATCTTATGGAAATGGGAATAAAGTCTGGTCCTTTGATGGGGAAGGTGATAAAAGGGCTCATGGAGCTGGTCCTGGACGACCCCGGACTCAATACAAAGGAACAACTGTCGGCACTGGCGAAAAATTTATACAAAGAACTGTCATCCTGAGTGAAGCGAAGGATCCCCCGTAAGTTGGTTCGGGAGATTCTTCGCTAACGCCCAGAATGACGTGCGATCGGATAAATTATGAAAAATAAGAAAAATAAGAAAGGCCGCAAGGCGAAAATAGCCAGCAAAGCCAGCAATGCAAGCAAGGCCAGTAAAGGCAAAGAGTGGGGGGTGAACGATTTTGTAGATTCCGTATGGGGCACGATGCAGGAACAGGCCGAGAGGAACAAACATCTGAAGATGCTTCACGCCAAGCTTGAGCCCGAATGGAACAAGGTGGTCCAATCGGTCTCTCAAATGCTCGAGGCTTCGAACGATGCCGAGGTCACGAAACATGTCGAAGAGGTCTGTGCCCACGGTGAACGCGCCGTAAGGCCGCTTATCGATATCGTCCTTAAATTAAAGTCGGCTGTTGAACTGTTCAACAAGAAGTCATGCGACAAAACCCCAAACGAATAAAACTGATCGGCCTTACCGGAGGCATTGCAACCGGTAAATCCCTTACTGCCAAGGCATTCCACAGGCTTGGTGTGCCAACCGTCGACACCGACACGATAGCACACGAGCTCTTAAAGAAGGGGAGGCTTGAATATTATAGAACCGTTGCACTATTTGGGCGGAGGATCTTGGGAGATAAGGGCGAGATCGACAGAAATAAACTTGCTAGGATCGTTTTTGCAAAAGGGGCCGCGGCCGCATATTTAAGAAAGAGACTTGAGAGCATCCTTCACCCGGCAATTTGGAAAGCAGTCTTATCCTTCGAGCAAGCCCACCGGAGGCGGCCGAGTGGAGAGGTCATAAGGCATAAGTGCAAATTTATGGTGGTCGAAGTTCCGCTCCTTTTTGAGACCGGCTGGGACAAAAAGGTAGATGTAAAGATCGTTGTCGCCTGCTCCAAAAAAGCCATGTATGACAGGTGCAAGAAACGTTTCAGGAACAGGATATGCACCCAGTGGCCCCTTGCAAAAAAGATACCCCTCGCCGACTACATCATCGACTCCTCCGGCCCTAAACACTTAACTTTTCCTCAGGTCAAAAGGCTTTTTGACCTGCTTTCGAACCAGTCATAATACCCGTTCCGCGACATTAATAATTATGGTCTTAGGGAAGATGCCGTTTGTTCGGCCAAGCTTGACCGCTCGCCTTCTCGGCCAAAAAACATGTGCGGCTTTGGTGTTTTATATCCCGCTCACCCTGAGCCTGTCGAAGGGTGAAGTTTAAATTGACCGCTGAATTTTGGCGTTTTCACTGCGACGAGCTCGCTCAAACGCCAAAATTAAAAGCCGCTTACATGTTTTTTGACCTCGTACGGCTCGCGGTCACTCCTCCTCATCCTCAAAAAAAACGGATTCGTCGGAGGCGCCATTGTCCTCACAACCGGCATCTCCCCTAAGACCTTATCAACCAATGATGACTTCACTCAAGGATCGGCAGGTGTGTTTTCAGGAGCGGGTGAGGTGTGAAAGCGACGTCGCGGAGGGCACGGCATCGGCAGCCAACTCAATAAACGCCGTGACCGAGCGCCGAGGTGCCGGTTTCGCGGCGTTTGAGCGAAACCGAACACCGGTCGCTTGAATACCTCACCCGCTCCTGAAAACACAGTCGCGGAACGGGTATTATGTCAAGGCAGTGGTACAAATGCCTGCCTTTCCAACCGTTGACAAAGGCCGTTCAATCTGATAGCAAACGGACCCATGTCGCATATAATCGTTAATGGTGAAAGGCGGGAATTGGAAGGGTTGGAACTTCTGACTGACCTCCTCACAAAATTAAAACTCAACCAAACCTACCTTGCGGTGGCAATAAACGATAGGGTTATCCCTCGCTCCGAGCATCCTTTGACCAGGGTCAGAGAAGGCGACAGGATAGAGGTTATACATGCGGTTGGAGGAGGATGAGCTTTAGCCAGCAATGCCAGCAAAGTCACAGGCCAGCAAAGTATGGGGATACATTATGACATACAAAATAGCAGACAAGACGTTCAATTCGCGGCTGATGGTGGGAACGGGCAAATATGCCAATTTTGAGCAGATGCAACGTGCGCTTGAAATAAGCGGCACCGAGATAGTAACCGTGGCTATAAGACGCGTGAAGCTAAACGGTGCACCGGAAGAGAATCTCTTCAATTATCTCGACCGAAAGAAACACTGGCTCCTCCCGAACACCGCCGGTTGCTACAATGTAAAAGATGCCCTGCTTACTGCCGGGCTCGCCCGTGAGGCGCTTGGCACGAATTGGGTCAAAATAGAGGTCCTCGGTAACGAAAAGACACTTTTTCCAGACAATGAAGGTACTCTTGAGGCCGCAAGGTCTCTTGTTAAGGACGGTTTTGTGGTCCTTCCCTATTGCAGCGATGACCCCATAGTTTGCAAGAAACTTGAAGACGCAGGATGCGCCGTGGTCATGCCGCTTGCCGCGCCTATAGGGAGCGGGATGGGCGTTAGAAACCCCACTAACCTTCAGATAATCTTAGAGACCGTTAAGGTTCCGGTGATAGTAGACGCAGGCGTTGGCTGTGCCTCGGACGCAGCCATAGCGATGGAGCTTGGTTGTACGGCGGTCCTTATGAACACGGGCATTGCCGGGGCAAATGATCCCGTGAAGATGGCGCAGGCCATGAGATATGCCATAGAAGCCGGCAGGCTTTCGTTTGAGGCAGGGAGAATCCCCAGAAAACTTTATGCAACCGCATCGAGCCCTTTGGATGGGATAATTGGAAAATAGTCGCCCATGGTTCGACAGGCTCACCATGAGCGATTCTATTAGGAGAATTCATGACAACACAAATGCGCGAGGCCCGAAGGGGCGTTATCACAAAAGAGATGGAATCCGTTGCCAGGACAGAAAGGCTTTCTCCTGAATTTGTAAGAGGTGAGATAGCAAAGGGCCAACTTATCATCCCCGCGAACGTCAATCACAAGAACCTAAGACCTATCGGTATCGGTGTTGCAACGACCTGCAAGATAAACGCCAACATCGGCAATTCATCCCTTAAGTCGGACATTAAAGAGGAGCTCAAAAAGCTCGATACCGCCATCAAATACGGAGCAGACGCGGTGATGGACCTTTCAACAGGGACCGAAATAAACGATATCCGCGCCGCCGTTATAGAACATTCTACCGCACCGGTCGGCACGGTCCCTATATATCAGGCGATAGAGCTTGTGGAGAATGTCGAGGATCTGACGCTCGACCAGATGTTCGGCGTGATAGAGGAACAGGCTCGCCAGGGGGTGGATTTCATGACGGTCCACGCAGGGCTCCTGCGAAAACACATTCCCCTTGCCTGCAAGCGCACAACCGGGATCGTCAGCAGGGGCGGCTCCCTCATGGGGAAATGGATGATGAAGAACGAAAAAGAGAACCCGTTCTACGAACATTATGACCGCCTTCTCGATATATGTGAAAAGTACGATGTTTCCTTGAGCCTTGGGGACGGCCTTCGTCCCGGCTCGCTTGCCGACGCCTCGGATGCCGCACAGTTCGCAGAGCTCGCAACGCTTGGCGAGCTCACCAAAAAGGCATGGGCGCGCGACGTTCAGGTGATGATCGAAGGGCCCGGCCACATTCCGTTCAATGAAATAGAGATGAACGTTAAGAAGGAGATAGAACTTTGCCACGGTGCCCCGTTCTACGTTCTGGGCCCTGTTATCACCGATATAGCTGCCGGTTATGATCATATTGCAAGCGCCATTGGCGCCACAATGGCTGCTTATCACGGGGTTTCAATGCTCTGCTATGTGACTCCAAAGGAGCACTTGGGACTTCCTGAAGAGGATGATGTGAGGCAGGGTGTCATTGCTCACAAAATAGCCGCCCATGCCGCGGATGTGGCAAGAGGGCGCAAGGGAGCACGCGACCGCGACGACGCCATGGCAAGGGCCCGCTACGAGTTCAACTGGACTAAACAGTTCGAGCTTGCCCTAGACCCAGACCGTGCCCGCGAGTACCACAAACAATCTAATCCGGATAATAATGGTTCACAAATAACGAGTCACGAGTCACGAGTCACGAGCCACTGCAGCATGTGCGGGCCCAAATATTGCGCGATGAAAACGTCGAAGGAGACTCTGGACATTGACAGGACGAAGTGATATTGAGAACTTCTGATTTCATTTTTTAACAAGGGGGTAATAATATGTCAGACAAATGTCACTGCGGCTGCATGTTCACATGGTTCTCGGGCCTTTTTGCGGCACCGGCCATCGCGCACATCATCCGCATAATCGCGGGTTGGGACGTTATCATTAACGGTCAGATGTTCGCAATGAAGACAAGCTGGATGGTCTTTATACTTTGCGGTCTTCTCTCCATCATTTTTGCGCTGATCGCTTGCAAAATGAACAAGGGAAGCTCCGCGCAGGCCCCGTCCTGCTGCTGATAAAATATGCGCCAACTCTGGATGACATTGCAGGAACGCCAGCTGGTATTTCTTCTTCGCTGGTGGGCGGGTCTGTTCACCGCCGCGGGCATATGTTTCGCCATCTTTCCTTCGCAGATCATCTACTGGCTCAACACGATAGGCCATTCGATATTCGGCTGGCCGTACAAGAATCTCCCCGAGCCCGTTGAACACTTCTGGCAGGTCCTTGCGGTCGCTCTCCTGGCCGTCCTTACCTATGCGGCCTTTTCTGCCCAGAGCGAGATCCGTCAGAACCTGAAAGATGTCCGCATCATAATCATTTCAAAGGTCGTTACAACACTGGGGTTCTTGATAGCGTTCATCTATTCGGGCCAATATTTCGCGTACCTCTCCGGCATGATAATTGACGGCGTCATACTTTTCATGACATGGTTCCTTTATAGAAGGACGGTTGTAAGTCTTGGCTTATGACAAAAGATTATTACAGCCTTATGCAGGATCTCCTGGTCATCTTAATGAAGACCAAACCTGTTTCTGACCTTGTCGCCAGATGTACCGCCATCTATCAGCGTCTTAACGACGTCATCAAGACCGATGACGAGTTCGGAATGGACCCGGAGCTTCTGGATATGGTGCGGCCCGTGTTCGAATTTCTTTATGAGGACTGGTTCCGTGTTGAGGTAAAGGACGTAAAGAACATACCGCTCAGGGGACCGGCTTTTGTGGTCTCCAATCATTCAGGCATGCTCCCATATGACGCGGTTATGCTCAATATGGCGGTCTATAACAGGCATCCAAAGAGAAGAAACATCCGTTTTCTGGTCGCCGACTTTGTCGATAATTTTCCGGTCATCAGCCATTTCATCCAGCGCGCAGGAGGTGTCAAGGCGAGCCCGGAGAATGCGGCGAAGCTTCTAAGAAAGGGTGAGGTCGTCTGCGCTTTTCCGGAAGGGACCAGAGGAATAGGAAAGCTCTACTCTGAAAGGTATAAGCTTCAGGACTTTGGCAAGGGCGGCGTTGTTAAGCTTGCCAGAAAGACTGGTGTTCCCGTCATACCCTGTGCGATAGTCGGCGCCGAGGATATCCATCCGATACTCTGGAAGTTCGAAGATCTCGGCAAAAAGATAGGCCTTCCCTTCTTTCCGGTGACGCCGACATTCCCTCTGTTCGGTCTCGTCGGGCTTATTCCGTTCCCCAGCAAGTGGGTGATAAAGTTCGGAAAGCCTATCTATTACAAGAGGTCCAAAAAGTCTGTTGAAACATTAACGCGCGAGCTTAAGGGAGAGGTCCAGAAACTTATCGATATGGAGCTGATTCGGCGTAAATATCCGACATCATCCCATTAATTGTCCGTACGAGTGTTTGCCATGGACCCACAAGACGGACTCATTTGAAGGAGATTGAGCGGTTTTGGATAAGTAATGTGGAGATGGTGTGTTTCTACGCCGGCAGTTATTTCTAACTCGCTCTTTTTTGATCATTTAGTGCGCTTAGCAAGTTCTAACTTTCCCATTGACTTGAACCCATGCATGAGCGAGATGAAGCTACACCCATGGACACTATCGATGAATTAGCGCGCTTGGAGATAGGGCGCCGCAAGACATTCGCAATCATTTCGCATCCGGATGCCGGCAAGACGACCGTGACCGAAAAACTGCTTCTTTTCGGCAACGCCATCCAGATGGCGGGGACCGTTAAGGCAAAGCGCTCCGAGCAGTTCGCCACCTCCGACTGGATGGAGATAGAAAAACAGCGCGGCATCTCGGTGACATCCTCCGTCATGCAGTTCTCCTACGATGACCACGAGATCAACCTTCTTGACACCCCGGGCCACGCCGACTTCAGCGAGGACACCTACCGTGTGCTTACCGCGGTCGACAGCGCCCTCATGGTGATCGACTCCGCAAAAGGTATAGAGACCCAGACGAAAAAACTTTTTCAGGTCTGTCGCGACCGTCACATGCCCATCATGACCCTCATGAACAAGATGGACCGCGAGGGGCGCGATCCCTTCGAGCTTCTCGGCGAGATAGAGACCCAGCTTCACCTCTCCTGCGCCGTCATGACATGGCCCATCGGTCAGGGGAGCGACTTTAAAGGTGTCTACGACCTGATGAACAAATGCGTTCGCCTTATCAGGCCCAATATAAAGGAACTCCGGCAAGATGCCGAGGAAAGGCTCATTGAAAATCTCGACGACCCGAGACTTTTGGAGGCGATAGGAGAACGCCTGCTGGCCAAGTTAAAAGAGGACCTGGAACTGGTGCAGGGGGCAGGGCAGGAATTCAAAAGAGACGATTATCTCGCTGGGAAGCTCTCTCCGGTATTCTTCAGCTCGGCCATCAAAAACTTCGGCATCAGAGAAATCCTCGACTCGTTCATCAGCTACGCGCCCGCGCCTCTGCAACGTCCAGCCGAAACGAGGGTAGTTGACGCATTTGAGCCCAATTTCACCGGGCTCATTTTTAAGATACAGGCCAATATGGACCCCAAGCACCGAGACCGCGTGGCTTTCCTCCGGATATGTTCCGGAGAGTTCGTTCAGGGAATGGGCGTTTATCACGTTCGTTCGGGCCGCGAGTTCAAGATAAAGAACGCGCTTCAATTCATGTCGCAAAAAAGGAGCAATGTGGACCGCGCCTATGCAGGGGACATCATCGGCATTCACGACCGCGGTAGTCTGATGATAGGCGATGCTATAACTACCGGCGAGAAGCTAAAATTCACCGGTATCCCGCAGTTCTCGCCGGACCTCTTTAGTCAGGTCACGCTGAAGAATCCCATAAAGATAAAACAGCTCCAAAAGGGTCTGGAACAACTTGCCGAAGAGGGGAGTTCCCAGCTTTTTTTCCGCAAACATAATTCAGACAAGATAATAGGTGTTGTCGGACAGCTTCAGTTCGAGGTGGTGAAGTTTCGACTCCTGCATGAATACGGGGCCGACGCCAACTTTTACCCGATGCCTTACACCTATTCCCGCTGGTATCGTTCTTCTGACCGCAAGAAACAGACGGCGTTCGAGAGCTACTATCACGATCACATTGTTTATGACGTGCGTGATTATCCCATGATGCTCTTCAAGAGCGAATGGGAGCTTAACTATATCCAGGGTAAGCACCCCGACATGATCTTCTATTCGAGCCTCATAAACTATGAAAAGGGTGGTCAGCAGGGTATTTTCTTGCCCTAGAAAGTCATTTTTTACCCAGACAACAGCGACCCCTGAACATGCGGCAGACGATGCGGATGGCCACGCGGTCTATGATTACGCGTTCATCGGCTACGCCACCTTCGGGCATATCGCAGACAAGATAGGCAGAAGGTCGGTGTACACTTTGTTCTCCATTATCATGGCGGCTGGGCTTTTAATGGTAACCGTTTTCTTTGGCGCCTTTGTCTCGATGCCGCATCTGATACTTATCTGCATGTTCATGGTAGGGTGGGGAACAGGGATGTTCGGCGGATATGGACCTCTATTTTCCGAGATATTCCCGACGCATATCAGGGGCACGGCCATGGGAACGGCGTTCAATCTGGCAAGAGGGGTCCAATTCTTCACTCCCATCATCATTACGATGGTGGCCGCGCATTACGGCCTTGCCGGAGGCATTTCTCTCGCGGCGTTCTTCGCGCTACTGACGGGCATCTGGGTATGGACGTTGCCGGAGACCAATGGCAAGCGTCTGGTGGCGGATTGATTACGACTGGAGCGCCACGAAGAATATCATGGCGACCATGCAGAGCAGGAATCCGACTATAAGTATCTTGTGATGTCTTTTTAGGATCATAGTTTCGGCAAAATACCAAAATCATCAGAAGATGACAAGCCTAAAGGTCGAAGCCATCCCCTTTATGACCATTTCGGCGGATATGGCCGCTATAAAAAGTCCGGTGACCCGCGTTACAACCTCTATTCCTGTGGTGCCAATATAACGGGCAAGTGTATTTCCGGTCTTTAACATGATGTATAGAATAATCCCGACAAGGAAGGCGACCCCTATAAGCACAAGCATGTCTGTTACCGGGTGAGCCCCTGTCCCAAAAAGGATGGCTCCGTTTATGGCGCCCGGGCCGGCCAGAAGAGGGAGTGCAAGCGGCACAATTCCAAATGAAGGTTTGAGCTCACCGCCTCCGGAGAACTCTTTCATCGCTCCGCTTGGACCGAGCGTCATCTTGACGGCTATAAGAAACAATATGATGCCGCCACCTATCTGGAACGCGCCGGTAGTGATACTAAACACCTGCAAGATCATTCTTCCAAAAAGAAGGGACGATACAAGTATCACAATTACCGAAAGACAGGTGATGCGAAGGATGCTGTTCCTTAGCTCCGGTGTCGCGGTCCCCGTAGCGGAGATGAAGACCGGCATCCCTTCGAACGGATTGACCAGCATGAGCAGAGTTACAAATGCCTTGATGTAATACCCTATGTCTTCCATGATAGATCGTCTCCATGTTATTTAAGGCGAAAAATTGTAGGATAGGTCGAGTCCACCATAGACCTGTACAGGGTAGCGTGTGGCATTCCTGAACTTTTGCTGAAAGTATGCCGTGACATAGGCGTTCGGCTTTATCACAAGGCCTTTAATGGGCTTCCATGGAATAGCAATAGAGTAGGTAAAATAGTCGAAGGTGGTTTCGGATATGTTGAATTCCGCCTTGTTACGGCGGGAATTGTCGAACCCGACAAGGCCGGAACTGTTTATCCCGAAATTCATTGGAAGTTCTTCCGTGAATCCGAGTCCCATCTCTGAACGCAGCGCCCACGGCGTTGGGTGGGTATAGAACTGTGCGTTAATGAACACATTGAACGGCTTAAAAAAATAAGAGAGGTAGAGAGAAGGAAGAACGTCGGAGTATGAAGAATAGTCGAGTGAAAATTTGTTGTCGGTAGGGTAGAGAAAAACGGTAAAATAGGGGTGGATGTTGAAATTGTGAAAATTAATGTCGTAGTAGGCCGTCAGGTCCACCTCGTTAAAGGTTCCCCTGTCGGCCTTGTCCTCCATAACAAGATTCCCCCACACGTTAAAACCGATCCCTTTCCATTCAATATTGGCGGACGGTTGCCAGACCCATCCTTCGCTGTCGGCGATCCCAAAGGAAACGTATCGAGAGCGAAAGTTCGAGCTGAAACTAAGAGATACCTCCTTGGCGAGGCTTTCGGTCTTGCTATGCTCCGGGTTCTCGGCTTGCGCCGGACCGGCGGAGCAAAATAGAGCGACCAAAACGCAACAAATGACTATGACGGTCATTTTCGGCTTCATATAGATGAATCTTTATACTATTTTTAAATTTAGGACAACTTATTCTTGTCAAAGAGGTCAGAAAGGTTTACTGTGCAGAAAAAAAAGGGGTATTATGAAGAGACATTTACCGTTTGCGTTGTCGGTTGTTCTTATGTTGTCGCTTAATTTCTACGGATGCGGTTCGAGCGGTTCGAGTTCGCTCGAACCAAACCCAGACGCGGCGGAATATGCCGATTTTGGAGCAACGCTCAGCAACACTTTTCCGGCCGGGCTCAAGGCCGGAGGCGCCAATGCTGACATAGCGGCTGCCTTGGGAAAAGAGCTTTCCGGGACATGTCTTGCCAGCTATACGGACTGTCCCGATATTACCGCAGCAAACGGCGGTGACAGCGCAGCAGGCGAAATACTGATGAGATTATGGGGGCTTGATTATAATGACGCATGTACAGAGGCTTTGATAGCCGATGGCACCTGTTTTAACTGCGTAGATTGTGACACCGGTTCGGTCGGAACAACAAATTTCATTATACCTACAATGTTGGCAAGTCCCACGACCTGTGACAGTACTTCCACCACTGCGGGAAGATACGTGAATATGGGTGTCGACCCATGCTTCTTTGACGCCATGATAGGGCAGATAAACAACATAGCTACATGCAAGACGGTTGCGGGAGGCGCAGTGAGCCTTGCATCGGCCGTTCCATGGTACGCTTCTTGGGGTCTCCCTGAAACGGTCAATTTCTCCAGCTATTATTCCAGAGGTAGCGGAGGCGGCATCTGGTGGACCGTTAACAATGGTGCGGCGGGAGACCAGCAATATTTCCTCTCGCTCGATTCGGACTGGTTATATTCAGGAATAAAGGATCCGGCTACAGATAAGTTCATGTTCTTTGGCACCGGTTCACCCGCTTACTACAGCGGTCGTGGCGAAGGTTCGGGGGTCAATATATCCGCCTATGCAGGAACGCTTTCGACCATTCCCGCCCAGTTCGAGGCGATGCAGGTGAGGGTGCAGGATGAGAAATATATCGAAAGAATAACTTCGAACGAGACTTATATATGGTATCAGTCATGGTCAGGAACCTCTTTTCCTGCGGCTCCAAGCGAAGTTGCCACAAAAAAAGATAGCCCGAGCATGAACCGCTGCGTCCTTATAGGCGATAAGGTCGTGAGCTCCAAATATGTACCGCTTGCACAATGCACGGCTTCGTTCGCCACCACATTCGGCATAGCCGATAGCGTGACAGCGCTGAACGCCAACGATAATTACACACTGAAAGTGATAGACGGCGAAACAGCGAGCGCGATAAGCTTTACGACATCGCTTACGCCAAGTGTGACGTCATCTTCGTGCCTTGAAGAGACTCCGGTTGGTGAATAATATCAGGATCTTAAGCGATCAATACCTCTGATGCCATTCGACGAAGGTTGCGACCGAGGTGGTGCCGTCGTAGTTGTTCTTGTCGAACGATGTGCGAACTATCCATCCTTTGCCCAGCCTGCGTCTGATGCCGACGCCTTTCTTTCCCTCGCCGCTTGAACCTACAGAGAGCGAGGTCTTGTCGTCCAGTCTTATCCTTGCGGTTATCTGTTTGGTGGCGGGGTCGTAGATGATCGATTGTATCGGAGTGGAGGCGAGGATGATGAACGTGGTGAACGCCATTGCCTTGTTGGCCGTGGCGGCCCGCATGTTGCCCACCGAGCCCGACATCTCTGAATCGAGCTCGTCGTACGGTTCTCCGTAAAGAAGCACGGAGACGATATCTTCCTCCGAAAGCGGCGGGTTCGATTCGAACCAGATGGTGGGGCGGCTAAGCAGCCCCACCATCTTTATTATTATCTCGTATTCGCTTGCCTTGAGCGATATTTCGGCCGAGACAGTGCTCTGTTCCGCAGGCTGTTTAATATCGAAGTTTATCTTTTTGATACGAGCTTCGCTCCTGAACAGCTTGAGCGTAAAATTATTAATGTTCACCTTTCCTGTGAATCCTTCTTTGTCCCCCCTGATATTTATCCCTATGGGCACCGGCTCCTTGGCCATATTGGAGCTGATCTTAACGGGGCTTTCCTCAGGGGTGAGCACGGAAAGAAGGTAATCGACCGGAAGCTCTTTTTCAGGCTTCTTATCTTCAGGCGACTCTTTGATCCGTTTGTCCGGCGCAAGCTGCGGCAGACTTGCCAGCTGAATGTCGGGAAGGGGAAATTCCACCTTTGTCAGCACAAGTTCCATCTCCACCTTGCTTGCCGAAAGGTCCTTTCCGTCAAGCCTGAAGGTCGCCTTTCCGGTGGCGTCGAGATAGATCTTTTCCTGCGGTCCCTCAAGCCTTGTTGTGAGGGTCATGGGGAAATAGCTCAACTCCTCGAAAGAGGGTATCTCGCCCCTGATGCCTATGTCTACCTCGCCCGCCATGATATTGAAAGGGGCGGGGATGGAGAAGGGGGAATTTTCCAGGATGTCAACGAGCCTTGCGAACTGCAATATCTTGAAATCAAGGTCGCTTTTGCCGCTTATCTTCATGCTCTTTGGCAGGTCGTCCATTGTTCCGTCGAGAGCTATGTTAAGATAACCGCTTGTCTTAACCATGCCGCTCTGTGAGGAGGCGATGTTGAGCTCAACGTTGCCCTTTGTGGAATGCCCCAGCTCCGGCAAGAAAAATGTGTCGAGTGCGGCCTTTAGGGTGAGATCCACAATGTCAGGCGGGTGGTATACGGTCTCAACTTCGTCGGGCAACTCTATCTTTTTAATGAAGAGGCGGACGGGGCAATCGAACTTAAGACGCCCGTCGTTCTTTGAGGCCCGGACCATGTCAAGCGTTAGCTGGCATTTGTTGATCGTTGCACGGTTGACAAGTAGCGAACTGTCCTTTGCGTCCAGTGCAAGGTCGGCAAGTATCGAACCGGTCGCTACGTGCCCCGATAACTTGAGGAGCGCGGTGAGAGTCTTTCGATCGAACTTAAGGTCTGATGAATAGGTGACCCTTTTATCCGCTCCCTGTTCGATATTAAAGACGGCCGAAACGTTACCGGCCTCGTTGCTCTTTATATCGGCATGGCCGTTTATCTTTGCGTCAATAATCTTAAATCTGCTCTCGCTCTTTGCATCGAAAGAAAGTTTTAACGCGACCCGTTCGGGTATCTTTTCTATATCTGCATCGATGTGAAGGTTTTCAAGCATCTCTAAGTTCATACGGGCCTTTAGTTCGCCGTTGGGGAGTTTTACCAGAAGGCTTCTTATATCGACCGATACCGGCATTATCTCTGCATTGCTTAAAATGCGGGGGAGAACGAGCTCGGGTATCGTGAACTTGCTGGTGTCGAGCTTCTTTTCGAGCTTTGTTTCGTTCCCGGCTACCTTAACAACCACCTCGCCGCCTTCAAGCCTCACTGGCCCGACCTCAACAAGGCTTGGAACGATCGATTGGAATCTGTATCTAAACCCAAAAAGCGCCAGCGTAAAACAGGCGCTGTCAAGTTCCGGGCCTTTCTCTACACAGAGGTCCGTGAACGATAATTCGATCTTCTTATCCAAAAGACCCGCTGAAGAGGTTTCCACCTGCAGTTCTTTCCAATTGATATCGACACCGAAGACCTTTACATATCGCGCGGCCTTGGCGATAAAATAACCGTTAAAGACCATTTGCGGTGCGATCAATATCGTTCCTAAAAGGGCGATAATAAACAGGAAGGGGATAAACACAAAAAGCCATATCTTTTTACTTTTCTTCTTCATATCTAAAATTCCTGTCCGTAGCTCAAAAAGAACTGCCAGTGCGAAGCCGGGTCGTTCGCCGGGTCATCGTTCTTTATCATGAATCCGTGCGAGATGGTCGTTCTAAAGACGCCTATCATCGAAAAGAGCCTAAGTCCCGCGCCGGGCGACCAATACGCTGGATAATCAAAGTTCATCGAATCGACGCCCAAAATGCCAATGTCCGCAAAGGCTATTGGTTCCAGCTTTGCCGGGAGGACATTAGAGAGCCTTACTTCAAAACTGGTGAACGCCGAGGTGAGGGCGCCGGTATAAGTTATCGGAAGTTGCAGCCTGTGAAAGCCCCTTAGGTCCGCGTCTCCGCCCAGATAGAAGAGAAATTCGGGCGGGAGATTGCCGAAGTTGGGGTCGCTGCGTCTTGCTATGGTCGTGCCTATCATACCTTTAACACCGACAATGAGCAGGGGCGGGTCGAGGTCGCTCACGTTCCACAGCCACTGGCCGTAGAGCTGCATCGTCTGCGCCGAGACGTCCGAAAGGACATATTTGCTGTTGAACTTTCCGCTTGCGGTAAGGATGAAGCCGCTTCGCGGGTCGTAGTTAAATACCTCGTAATCGTGGCTTGCAACATCGAGTTCCACATAGCCCGAAAGATAGCGCGTGAAGTCGCGGTTGGCCCCTTTATACGTTTTAAAGAAGCTCAGCTGCGGGCCTATGTTCAGCTCGACACCTATCGACTGGTTGTCCCATTTGTAATTGGGATAGACGTTGAAACCGGCCTGAAGGTAGTTGAACTTTGTTTCGTTCCTTCGCTCGAAAAAGACGCTGGGGGCAAGGTTCCACCTGGTCGGCGCTTTGAAAGCGTACCAGTGAAGAGTGGTGTTCAATTTCTGCAATCTATAGGATGCGGTGGCGGTGACATTTACGGACGATCCCCTGTTGTCGAGGCGGGTGTGCTTCCACGACACCTTTCCTTTTATATATTCTTCGGTGTCGGCGCCTATGCCAAAGATGACAAGATGAGGTTTTCCGATGCTCACTTTCTGTTCTACCTCTACGCCGTCGGGCGTGCAATTATCTATAAAATAGGCGTTCTGGGCAATGCCGTCCTCTTCTATTCTTCGCGTTGTCAGGTCCAATAACTGCTGATAAAAAGGTCTGCCCGTTTCGAACGCGTCGAAACGCCTGAATGCCGCGGCGTCCATCTCTTTTAGCTCCGGTTCCTTTACCGGCGGCATGTTCAGGAACTTTCCGGAATCTATCTTGAGCAATATCCGCCCCGAATAGGCCTCTGCCGAGACATCCACCTTATTGCAGGGGTAGCCTATATCCCTAAGCTCTGAAGCGGTCCAGTCGTTCAACGTAGAAAGCAGGGAGGGGGTTAGGGGTTTGTTCTTTATCTTCCTTTTGCGGCTCATTACGAGCCCCTTGGGATGGTCCCCTTCGATCACAATCTCCTTCACTCTTGTCCGTTTGCCCGGGGCTATTATTATCTTTTTCCCCTCTTTCCTGAAATCGGGATAATTAAAGCCCCTTGCCTGCAAAAAGTTCTTTAAATTGTATCGTGCCTGAGACTCGGGTATATTCTGCCATGCCCCAACGTTGGGGTCTCCGCAGATGAGATGCATCTCGTTTCCGTTGAAGGTTATCGGGGCTTCGCTTTCGATGTAGTAATTTCCGCAGATAGGGCGCTCCCTAAGGAGCTTTGCGCGGTCATATTTTCCGGCTAAACTTGTAGAACAAAAAAGGAAGATAAAAGAGGTTATGGCTAATAATATCTTTTTGGACATGAGCGGTAACTTACAAAATTGATAGCTAATATTGGCAGAACGCGCAATCGATTTATTGTGAAAATGACGAAAGCAGGGCGGCCGCCAGTTCCTTCGGGGCCTCAAGCGGGGCCATGTGCCCCACGCCGTTTAAGACGTGAAGTTCTGAGCCGGCAATATTCTTGTGGAGCCACTTTGTATTTTCGGCAGGAACAAGTCCGTCTTCGTTACCCGCAACTAAAAGGACCGGCACGTTGATATCTTTTAAGTTATCGAAGGAGTCAAAGGATTCGCATGCCGCGAGCTGCCGAAGATAGGCGTGCAGCGGCTGAGGATTTGTGTCGGTCATCCTGAGCTTAATATATTCATCGAGCGGATGGGCCTTTCTGAAACTATTGCCGAACATCGATTCGTAGACCTGTTTTAAGAGCGCGTTAGATATCTCGGTGGAGCGAAGCATTGAAAGCATCTCTTCCGCCACCGGAGAAGGCCTCCTAAAAGATGGTGTGGTGGAGACGAGGCACATTTTACCAACGATGTCGCGATCGAGGTGAAAAAGCTCCATTGCCGCCATGCCGCCCATGGAAAAACCAAGAACGCCTATCTTTTCGTATCCCAGATGTTCTATTAATTGAGATGTTTCATAGGCGACATCTGCGAGGGTGAACGGCGTGTCCGGTTTATCGCTTTGGCCGACGCATCGCATGTCGTAATTTATGACTGTGAAAGACCCTTTAAGGGATTCGGCAAGGGGCTGCATGGTCCTTGTGTCGCAGCCGAGCCCGTTCAAAAGGATGAGAGGCTCTCCTTTGCCCGCTATCTCGTAATAAAGGTTGAGTTCGCCGGTCTTGTAAAGTGTCATACGTCGGCTATTTTACAGGATACTCCTTGCAACAGTCAAGACCGAACAAGCCCATGCCCGACGCTTAAAATAATTTATATTTGCAAGGGGTCTCGCCTCTGTGTATAAACCGTATATAAAGGAGAATAAAAAACTATGACGAACACCAATGAAAGAGCCTTAAAGATGCTAAAGACCGCCCTTGATATGGAAGAGAAGGGGAGAGTCTTCTATGAAAAGGCCGCAAGGACCTGCAGCAACACCTTCGGCCGCGATATGTTCGCGACCCTCATTCAGGACGAGATCGCACATACGCAAAGGATAAAGAAGATATTCGCGGGTATCGAGGCGAACAAGAGCTGGACAGATGAATGGAAACAGTTCGAGGGCCACAAGGGCAACCTGACCGAGATGTTCTACAAGTTCACCGAAAAGAACGGCAAGATGATAAAGGCCGATACAAAGGATATTGAGGCCTTGGACATAGCTCTCGATATGGAAGAGAAGTCGATCAGCTTCTACGATGGATATTTAAAGGACGCCAAGGATCCCATCGAGCGCGCATTTATCGAAAAGATGGTGGTGGAAGAGCGGAGCCACTTTACCATTTTAAAGGACACCAAGTTCTATCTTACGAATCCTGTGGGGTGGTTCAACGAGCACGAAAAGAGCTCATTTGACGCGGGATAAGGATGGCGTGTCATTGCGAGGAGCAATGCGGCGCGGGCTAGTGGGATGTCATTGCGAGCGAAAGCGAAGCAATCTAGATCGTAAGTAACAACTGTTCGCCGGCTTTTTTATCAAGGCCGGCGTTCTTTTTTCTGCGGTCGTATGAAGGAACAAGAAGGCCGTGGGCCCACCAGCGCTGGCCGCACCTGCGGCAGTAGCGCTGAGAGTTGAGCCTCATTTCGACCCGAACGCTCTTACAGCGCGGGCATTTTTTGTGGCATTTTTTGTTGCTCGACGGTTTCATTTCTTTTCGGTTATATCTTCCACCATTTTAACGGCGCCGATAATA
Organism: Deltaproteobacteria bacterium CG11_big_fil_rev_8_21_14_0_20_49_13; assembly: GCA_002796305.1. NCBI lineage: Bacteria > Deltaproteobacteria > Deltaproteobacteria bacterium CG11_big_fil_rev_8_21_14_0_20_49_13. The sequence continues at coordinate 2,438 of PCWZ01000043.1, read as the reverse complement.
TTACCTTCGCTGTTCTTTAACAGTGATGAGATCACATGGTAGTTCATTATCTTCCCTTTTACAGGCGTTTGTGTAACCGCCTCGTGCACCTGCCCATCTACAAGAGACTTGCAAGTGGGGCAGTAGGAGCATATCTCGTTCCTTGGGGGTTCGTTAAAGGCCTTATAGCATATAGGCTTTTGCCCAACATCAATTTTAGGGAACCATTCACGCATCTTTTTATTTAAAGAGAGTATCTCCATTTTTGGGCTTATTATGGATATTCCTATTCCAATATGTTCGACCACATTTTTGTATCTCTCCTCGGAAAGCGCCAGCTCTTTCGTTCTCTCTTCTACCATTTCCTCTAGTCTTTCCTTGAATCTCTCGCTCTCAAGGTGCATTCGCATGACCTTTATGCCGAAAACGACATCTTTATGGAGCTCCATAAAGACATCCAGGTCCTCGGCCTTAAATGCCTGAGGGTTGTTGGAATAGACGTTAAGGACGCCGGCTAGGTCTCTTTCCACTTTAAGAGGAAAGGAGACAGAGGCGGCATAGCCGAAGCTCTTCATTTCGGAAAGCCATGCGGGGTAGCGTCTTCCCGGGCGCGACGTGTTCACGCTTATCTTGTTCTCCCGGACGGCGCTGCCTGTGGGCCCGCGGTCGTTCTCTATCTTTTTCCAGACATTCTCGATGAGCAGGTTATAATTTTCGCCAAGGCCAACATGGCCTATGGACACGATGTTCTTCTTATCGTCCTTTCCCAAAAGGCCTATCCATGCGGCAGAATAGCCCCCGGTATTGACGATGTGGTGGCAGATATCATGGAGCATGTCTATCTTGTTCTCCGAACGCATGATCACCTGCCTGCATTCGTTGAGCATCTCAAGCCTTGTGTTAGAACGCTCCAGGGTCCTTTTGGTTACCTTTCGTTTCTATAGATGGCTTTTTACCATAGATCTTAGGATAGACAAACAGAAAAGACATTGTTAAAAAAACAGTTGAAAAGATTCGCGAAATGTATATACAGGGTGCCTCTATTGCAGGAGTAGCTCAGTGGTAGAGCGTCACGTTGCCAACGTGAAAGTCGCGAGTTCGACCCTCGTCTCCTGCTCCAAAGATAACGGGCACTTACAGTTTATGTGAGTGCCTGTTTTTGTTTGCGGGGTCAATTTGGGGGCATTTTTTAGGCGGTGGCGGCTTGCTTCGTAAAGTCGACCTTGATGACGTTCTCTTCCGCTGTGAAGCTCACAACGTCCGTCTTATCCATCAAAAAGGTCTTCGATAAGTGAGTGTAGCGTTGGGTCATTTTCAGGCTACTATGGCCCAATATAGCCTGCAATTTGAAAACGTTTCCGTCATTCATCATGTAATGGCTTGCAAATGTATGCCTCATATCATGAATGCGAATCCGTTTTACGCCGCTCTCTTTTAGATCGTTGTAGAAGCAACGTTGACGTAAATTATTAGGGTCGATCACTGTGCCACTCCATGTGATTACCAATTCGTCATTTCGGTGGCCTTTCTGGGCTTTTTCCAGCACAGGCGTTAGAGCTGAATTGATCGGGACATGCCGCACCTTATGACTCTTGGTCGTATTCTTGACCTTTCTCACATGGCCACTAAACGTTTTACTTATAGCGATCAAGCCATTGTCAAAATCAACATCCGACCATCTTAAGGCCAAGAGTTCGCCAAGTCGCGCTCCTGTGTTCAGGGCTAGTGCGTAAAATACATAGGTGGAGTGTTGTGCCGTGTGTTCATATTTCTTTTTTACATATTCCAAAAAAAGACGAACTTCTTGACCGCTCCAAAAGTCGAAAGGCTTTGTGTCCATCCTTAGTTTATCTACCACCGATGCTGGATTGAAATAAATCGCGCGCCGCTTGTGATAGTAGCTAAAAATGGCTTTGATCACATCAATATTTCTATTGATCGTCGAATTGCTTAGCCTTTTTTTCTGCTTCAAAAAATGGATCCAGTTCTCTAGGTGGCGTGGTTGAATGCTACAAAGCCGAAGGTTGCCGATATGAGGCAGGATGTTCTGCTTCAACATGTTTTTATCCATGTAAACACTACTCGGCTCTTTCCTTATCTCGGCATGTTTGGTGATCCATTCATCGGCGGCCTTCTGGAATGTGAAGCTTACAGCCTCAAAACCAGAGTCGCTCTCTTTTACTTCCTGTTGAAACGATTTGGCATCGTGATATCTTGAAAAACTCCTGCACGCTTTTAACCCGTTTTGATTCCAGCGAACACGATACACTGTTCCTTTGTCTCGTTTCCTTATTTCAATTGACATCCATTCCCTCCATTTTCCAGCCACAACCGGATGTCAGAGAAATTAAAACGGACAAGACGTCCCGCCTTCAAATAAGGGATCTGGCGTTTATAAACCCAGTCCCGTATTGTTCCGGCAGATACGTCGAGATATTTCGAGAGGCTTTTTATCGACA